>CAIUKP010000066.1 GCA_903899675.1 uncultured Bacteroidota bacterium
CATCAACAATATCGCCCGGAATGGCCCCTTCTATAAATATTACCTTTCCATCCAGTTTTGCCAACGACTTTCCTTCTGCGGCATATTCTGTTACAGAAAGATTTTCTAGCAAAACCGCTTTTCGCTGTTTTTTCACGTTTACAAAGGTAAACAGGATACAGGATACAAAAGAAAAGAATTGAATCTTTCCTTAATTTGCATCCACATTAAGTAGGATAATTCAATACTCACCAAGTTTAGATAGGCATATGCTAAAAAAAATCATCCCTTTTCTCGCCCTTTTTATTGTTGCTGTAAATGCAATAGCCCAATCTGGCAATGGAAAAAATATTAGTATCAAGCTAACTCCTTTAAAAAATACTACGGTATTCCTGGGCAGTTATTATGGTACCCAGATGGCCTTATTTGATTCTGCCAAACTAAATGAAAAAAGCGAAGGTGTTTTTTTGAGCCCTGCCAAACTCACCGGAGGAATTTATTTTGTAGTAACCAATTTGGGGGGATATCAAATTCAGTTCGACCTTTTGATAGACGATAAGCAGCAATTTAGAATTGAAGCCGACACTTCTAACAAAGAAGCTGTTAAAGCCCATATTACTGGTTCGGAAGAAAATAAAATGTATGAGCAATACAAAAAGTTTTCGGCCGCTCAGGAAAAGTTGATGCAAGGTGTTGAAAAGGATTTTAATGAAAAGAAAGAAAAAAACAAGAAAGACACTACCGATTTGAGAGAGGCGTATACCAAAACTACCAAGCGAATGGATGGATATCGGGATAGTATCATTGATAAATATCCCGGCACTTTACTGGCTGCGCTTTTCAGTTGCAACAAAAGACCTACCGTGCCCGAAATTCCCATTGTTAAAGGCAAGCCCGATTCTACTTACCCGTATCGCTTTGTGAAAGGCCATTATTGGGATGATGTAGATTTTTCGGACGACCGATTATTACATACCCCATTTTTTGAGCCGAAAGTGGATGAATATTTTAAAAATTTAATTCCTATTGAAGCAGACTCCATTATTAAAGAGGTAAACTATATGCTGCTTTCGGCCCGGCCTGGAAAAGAAATGTTTCCCTATCTGCTGAATAAATTTACCAAACAATACATGAACCCACAGTATATGGGTCAGGATAAAGTGTTTGTATTTTTATTCGAAAATTTTTATTCTAAGGGAGACTCTACTTTACTGGATGCCTCGAATAAAAAAATTGTTTTTGAAAGAGCCTATAATCTGATGGCCAATCAAATTGGGGTGCAGGCATCCCCGATGGATTTTCCGGATAGTTCGGGAAGAATCACGCCGCTATATGGTGTGAATGCCGCCTTTACACTGGTAGCATTCTGGGATCCAACCTGCGGACACTGTAAAACAGAAATTCCCCGCCTCGACTCATTCTATCGCGCCAAATGGAAAGCAATGGGCGTAGCGATTTATGCAGTAAACATTAATGAGCCTGAGTTTGCAAGCTGGAAAAGATTTGTTAAAGACAACAAATTAACTGGCTGGTTCCATACCCATGAAAGCAATGATGTGCGGATTAAAACAGAGAAAGCGGGGCAAATGAATTTCCGACAAGCCTACGATATCTATAAAACGCCCACTTTTTATCTGCTGGATAGAGAAAAACGCATTATAGGCAAACAGCTGAGTATGGAGCAGTTTGATGAAATCATGAAAATAAAGCTCAAAGAGAAAAAGTAGCGGGAAAGCGGATTACATAATTTGCTGCACCACATCCCGAATGAC
>CAIUKP010000067.1 GCA_903899675.1 uncultured Bacteroidota bacterium
GCCGGCATACGAGATCGAGTAATGTGACTGGAGTTCAGACGTGTGTCTTCCGATCTGCGTTGGTGGTTTTCGTGTTGCTCATGTGCGTAGATTTTTGCTATGTGTTAGGTACAAATGTAATCAATCCGGCGACTAATACAAATCGTCGAGTTTCATTTTTAGATATTTTAATACACTGCGGTGGGTGCTATATACAGAAATGCCCACACCCAGCAGGGTAATTCCCCCAAACAGTAATAAATTCAATTGGATGCTGCGGATTGCTTTTAGTTCTGGCACTCGGCTTTCTGCCCAGCCAATGATGATGAGTAGTAATAAAATGGCGATTCCAGAGCTGATGAGCCCATTAATCAGTGCCCGCAGGTTGAGCGGCCTAGAAATAAAGCCTCGGGTGGCCCCAACCATTTGCATGGTTTTAATAATAAACCGGTTGCTGAACATGGCCAGGCGGATGGTATTATCGATACTAAAAATGACAATCACACATAAAATAACGGCAATCACCAGAAATAGCAGTCCTATTTTTGATGCCCTTTCATTCAGGTTCGACACCAGGTTTTGCGGGTATTGTAAATCGGTAATCTGGTCGCCATATGCCTTCATTAATTGAGAAGAAATAGCCCGTAGACTATCTTGATTTACATAATCTGCTTTTGCATAAAAATCGATGCTTTCGGGTAAGGGATTTACATCTAATATTTTTGCCCAATCTTCATTGTTTTCCTTATTCCAAATGGCTTTGGCCGATTCTTTATCTACATAAGTAACGTTTTTCGCATAGGGCTGGCTGCTGATAAATGCCTGAATTTGACCAATGGTATCCTTATTCAGGGTTCTTAGATAGGCACTCATGCGAATATCTTCTTTAAAGGCATTACCCACTGATTGGATATTCAGAAAGAACCATCCCATAATACCCATAATGAGCAATACCAGCGACACGCCAATAATGGAGTAGATAAAATTGGGTTTGCTCCTTTTTAGCGATGAGGATCCGGCTGCGGGCATATTTCAGGATTAACAGGTTAACAATGGACTGCTTTTTTCAGGGGCTATCCGGTTGCAAATGTACTGTTTTGTAGGCTAATGACGTACATTTGCAGCCATCTGGAAAGGCAATTTGACCCCTGTAAATTAAGCCATTGATGGGGGGGAGGGGGTTAAAAATTTGTTAGTATTTACTACAGGCTTTCCCCAACAGGGTAGAGAAGGATTTTGCCGGCTTGCAGATGGGTATCACTTGTAATGAAAAGCCCTTGGCTGTTGAATGATATATTATGGAATACAATTTTCGATCGATTGAAAAAAAATGGCAGGCCCACTGGCGGTCTTCCGGAGTTTATCAGGTAAGCAACCAATCTACCCGTCCCAAATATTATGTGCTGGATATGTTTCCCTACCCCAGTGGTGCGGGCCTACATGTTGGTCACCCCCTAGGCTATATTGCCTCCGATATTTTCAGTCGCTATAAAAGATTACAGGGATTTAATGTACTTCACCCAATGGGCTATGACGCGTTTGGATTACCGGCCGAGCAATATGCAATAGAACATGGGGTTCACCCAGCAGTTAGCACAAAAAAGAACATTGAAACTTTCCGAGCACAGCTTGATAATATTGGATTTTGTTACGACTGGAATCGCGAAGTGCGCACCTGTGAACCAGAATACTATCAATTTACCCAATGGATTTTTTTACAACTATTCAATAGTTTTTATAACAGAACCCAGCAAAAGGCACAGCCCATCTCTTTGTTGAAAGAAATATTTTCACAAGAAGGTAATCAATCGCATGTTTGTCCGGCAGATGAGGATTTGCATTTTACGGCAGCCGAGTGGACTGGTTTTACCGAAAAAGAGCAGGAAGAAATATTGATGAAATACCGCCTGGCATTTTGTGGGTATGGCGAAGTGAATTGGTGTGAGGCATTGGGAACGGTGCTGGCGAATGATGAAGTAGTAAATGGGGTTAGCGAACGAGGCGGACATCCAGTAGTGAAAAAAATGTTGCGCCAGTGGTATTTGCGGATAACTGAATATGCCGATCGTTTATTAGAAGAGTTAGAGACCATTGATTTTTCGGATGCCATGAAGGAAATGCAATCTAACTGGATTGGTAAATCCTATGGGGCAGAAATCCGTTTTGCATTGGAGTCGGGTGATCAGACGATTGAAGAAACCTTAACGGTATATACTACGCGGCCGGATACGATTTTCGGGGTTGATTTTATGGTAGTAGCGCCAGAACATCTCGCGATTGAAAAATTAATTACATCGGATACCCGTGTTTCTGTAGAAAATTATCTCAGCTACGTTAAAAGCAGGAGCGATCGGGAGCGGCAGGCTGAGAAAAAAATTAGTGGTTGTTTTAGTGGGGGATATGCGATACATCCCTTTACCGGTAAAAAAATTCCGGTATGGATTGCTGAATATGTATTGATTGGATATGGTACCGGAGCTATTATGGGCGTGCCCTGTGGTGATGATCGCGATTTTCGTTTTGCACAGCATTTTTCTATTCCCATTACCAACATTATTGGGGAACATTATAATGGCACTGCAGCCAATGCAACTAAAGATGCAGTTTTGCAGGAGAGTGATTTTTTAAATGGCATTGTTATGCGCGATGCGATTCCGCTGGTATTGCAAAAGATTACCACAATGGGCATTGGCCGGAAGAAAGTGAATTATAAAATGCGCGATGCCTCCTTTAGCCGGCAACGATATTGGGGCGAGCCTTTTCCTATCCGCTGGGATAATGGAACCGCAAGGCCGCTGGATGCATCACAATTGCCGCTATTACTGCCGCAGGTAGAAACCTATCAACCGGGTCCGGATGGAGAAGGCCCTCTTGCTAATATTCCCGAATGGGTAAGCGAGCGCTTCGAAACCAATACCATGCCGGGGTATGCAGGCAGCAGCTGGTATTTTTTGCGGTATATGGATCCACACAATCGCGAAACTTTTTGCAGTCGCGAAGTCAGCGATTACTGGAACCAGGTTGATTTATACATCGGCGGAACCGAGCATGCAGTAGGGCATTTATTATATAGCCGTTTCTGGACCAAAGTAATGTTCGACCTCGGCCATATCGGATTTCAGGAGCCCTTTAAAAAGTTATTGAATCAAGGAATGATTCAGGGCAGCAGTCGTTTTATGTATCGCCTGTTATTAACGGCAGATAAAAAAGTAATCGAGCATTTTACAGCCAATATCATGGTATCGAATGGCTACCGTACTGGCTATGAGTCGGGTAGTTTGGGGATGAAAGCTTTGCTGGATATTGTTCAGCAACAGGTACCAGATACAATTTTTGATGCGTCGGCCAACGGTATTTTATTTCAGCCGATTCATGTAGATGTAAATTTTGTGGATGGACTAGAATTAAATATCTCGGCATTAAAAACCTGGAGAAATGGGGAATATGCAACTGCTGCCTTTGTGTTGGAGGATGGAAAATATATTTGTGGGGCTGAAGTAGAGAAGATGTCGAAATCGAAATTCAATACTGTAAATCCGGATGAGCTGGTAGAGAAATATGGAGCAGATACATTTCGCATGTATGAAATGTTTTTGGGACCGGTAGATCAGAGTAAACCCTGGGATACCAAGGGGATTGAAGGGGTACATCGGTTTGTAAAAAAATTATGGCGCTTGTTTTTTGATGAACAAAAAGGAAGTGTAATTACGGAGAAAGACCCTTCTGCAGCGGAATTAAAAGTACTGCACAAGACCATCAAAAAGATTGCCGATGACACCGAGCGCTTTAGTTTTAATACGGCGGTAAGTACATTTATGATTGCCGTGAATGAGTTGAGTGATTTGCAATGCCATTCAGCCGCTATTCTCGAACCCTTTTTGATTTTGCTTACGCCCTATGCACCCCATGTGAGCGAGGAGTTGTGGAGTGTGTTGGGGCATACCGATTCTATTCTGGATGCCTCTTATCCGGTGTTTGAAGCGCAGTACGTAGCAGAATCTGCAAAGGAATATCCGGTGAGTGTAAATGGAAAAGTACGTGCCAATATTTTAATTAACCTGGATGCCTCTGAAGCAGCAGTGCAGGATATGGTGTTGCAACATCCGATGATAATTAAATGGATGGAGGACAAGCCTTTGAAGAAATTTATTTTTGTAAAAGGGCGGATGGTGAATGTGGTTGTGTAAGCTGACTTTATTAGTGGTTCAATAAATGTTTCGTATGCAAATGAGTTTACCTCCGGTAGCTAAATGTTGTAATGTGATACCCTATCAGCCAGGCATAACCCGAATTAGGCGCTGGGATTTATCTGAGAACTATACTGCATTAACCCCTGAGATTTTTACGAACCTTGCTGCTTTTACGGAGTTTATTGAGCATAAATTACTAAACGAGGCAGCAGATTTTGGCATCGGCGGCTACAATGAGTTGCGGGGTATCTATGCCCGGAGTGGTGTTTTTGGAGCATCAGACTCGCCCGAAGAGCCAAGGCGTTTGCACCTGGGGCTTGATATTTGGGGGCCAGCCCTTACACCAGTTTATGCCTTGTATGAGGGGGTAATCCATAGCCAGGCTTTTCATCCCGAATTGGGAAACTATGGCGGTGTGGTAATATTGCAACATAGTTATCAGGGAAATCATTTTTATACTTTATACGGAC
>CAIUKP010000068.1 GCA_903899675.1 uncultured Bacteroidota bacterium
ACCGCCTGCTTTTCCTCCTGCTCGGAGAAATGAAAAAAGAAAACCCGCACTGGGTGCGGGTTTTAAAACATCTCTGCGGACCGGACGGGACTCGAACCCGCGACCTCCGCCGTGACAGGGCGGCATTCTAACCAACTGAACTACCGATCCAAATTCATATTATAATATAATAATATAAGTAACGTAGTCTTTGGGGTGCAAATATAAGGGGATTACCCCTGTTGAAACAAATCTTTTCGAAAAAAGGATGATGATGTATTTTTACCCTCTTAAAGTTTTCTATGCCACAGTATCCCAACAGGCAATTTCTGGATTTTGAACAGCCCATTAAAGAAATTTATGAGCAAATAGAAGAAACCAGAAAGCTTGCCGAAAAAAATGCCAAAGTTGATTATACCTCCAATATACTGCAGTTAGAAGAGGAAATTGTTGCCAAAAGAAAAGAGATTACCGAGCAGCTTTCGCCTTGGCAAAGAGTGCAACTGAGCCGACATCCCGACCGCCCCTATACCCTTAAATACATTGAAAAAATGTGCAGCGATTTTGTTGAGCTGCATGGCGACCGCAACTTTAAAGACGATAAAGCCATGGTGGGCGGATTTGCCAGCTTGGATGGACAAACCGTGATGATGATCGGACAGCAAAAAGGCATCAACACCAAGGCCCGCCAAATGCGCAATTTTGGTATGGCTAATCCGGAGGGTTATCGCAAAGCACTTCGCCTGATGAAGCTGGCAGAGAAGTTTAATAAGCCCGTAATTTGTTTAATAGATACACCCGGTGCCTTTCCGGGATTGGAAGCAGAAGAACGTGGACAGGGTGAAGCCATTGCCCGAAATATTTACGAAATGATCCGCCTGAAAGTACCTGTAATTATTGTAATTATTGGGGAAGGCGCTAGTGGAGGTGCCTTGGGTATTGGCGTAGGCGATCGGGTATTGATGATGGAAAATACTTGGTACACCGTTATCTCTCCCGAAAGTTGCAGCTCTATTCTCTGGCGCAGTTGGGATAAAAAAGAAACGGCTGCAGAACAATTACGGTTAACCGCTTCGGATATGAAGGGTTTTGGACTGGTAGATGAAATTGTTCCCGAACCTATGGGTGGCGCTCATTGGGATTATGCTGCAGCTGCAGAACTCCTGAAAGGCAGCATCTTAAAAAACCTTGCAGAAATACTACCTATTCCTCCATCCGAGCGGGTAGAGCAAAGGATTGAGAAGTATGGCAAAATGGGATTTTGGGAAGAAACCAACACTTAAATCGTATAACTGCTTTTCTATCCAAAAAAATTAATCAACCCACCAATCAAATTATCCCCCTTGTTAAAAAAATCGCTTTCTGGAACCGGTGTAGCCATCGTAACTCCCTTTAACTCGCAACACCAAATTGATTTTAATGCACTAGCAAACATCATAGAATTTCTGATTCAAGGAGGCGTTCAATACATTGTTTCGCTTGGAACAACCGGAGAAACCCCCGTATTAGATGCTGCCGAAAAAAAGGATATCCTTCAATTCACCTATCAGCAGGTAGCGGGTAGAATTCCCGTTGTAGCAGGTATAGGTGGAAATAATACCCGGGCAGTAATTGAAGATCTTTCTACCTATCCGCTGGAACAGGCAACTGCCATCTTAAGTGTTTCCCCCAGTTATAATAAACCCTCTCAGGAGGGAATCTATCAGCACTATAAAGCAATTGCCGAAGCTTCTCCCCTTCCTGTAATTCTCTATAATGTTCCCGGAAGAACCGCCAGAAATATGTTGGCTTCCACTACCCTTCGCTTAGCCGAACTTCCCAATATTGACGGAATAAAAGAAGCCAGTGGATTAATGGAACAATGTGCCCTGATTCTAAAAGAAAAACCCGCCGATTTTTTAGTGGTGAGCGGTGAAGATGCCCTTACCCTTTCACAAATAGCAGCCGGCATGGATGGAGTGATTAGTGTGGCTGCCAATGCCTTTCCTGCCATTTTCTCGCAAATGGTGCAACACTGTTTACACAACGAATTTGCCCTGGCTCAACAACTCAATAATCGCCTGCTGTATGCCTACGACCTCTTATTTGTAGAAAATAATCCGGCCGGAGTAAAGGCGTTTATGCATTTACAAGGGCTACTCGAAAACCAACTTCGGCTTCCCCTTTTACCACTTAGCAAACCCGTTTTTGATCAGTTAACTGCCTGCTGGAAAGAAATCAACACTGCTTAGTTGACTTCAAAAGTCTCCTGTTTACCTGCCATTATCAACTGCATTCTTTCTATTTTGAAGGTATACAATCCCGAAACCTACAAAACACTGAAAGAATAAATCCATTGGTTTAGCGAATTACAGTAACGGATCCGGAAATAGGTGGCTGTCCGTTGTGCAATTGAATTAAATAATAGTACGTTGCTACCGGAACCGGCTTCCCTTCCCAGGTGCCATCCCAAGCCCTGCCATTTCCTTTGGATGAATATACCAATCGACCTGTTCTGTTAAATATCTCAAGCGAACTATTCGGATAATCTTGCAGATATTTTATTTGCCAGGTATCATAGATTCCATCTCCATTGGGAGAAAATGCATTGGGTATTTCGGGCATTTTCATCACCTTTATATGAAGGGTATCGGTTACCATACAATACCCCTCGCCGGTTAATTGTAACTGATAAGTGATATCATCATAGGGAGTTGAAAGCGGAGTGGAAGCGGTATCACTATTTAAATAAGTAGCCGGATACCATTTGTAATATAATTTATTTCCACTCACCAAGGAAGGTATCAAGCGAATACTATCTCCTCTGTTTATTGTAAGCGTGGGGGGTAATTTTAGTTTTGGTTTTTCATAAACAGGAATAGTAACTGCTGCCGTATCGCTTGCACAACCTTTTTGATTTACAAAATATACCTGAGCCGATTTTATACCTGGTTTTTGAAATTGCCAAACAGGATTTTGCAAACTGGTTCCTCCCCCATCACTCATACTCCAATACCATTTACGGGGAGCAAATCCCATGCCATTCGCAGTTGCAAAAAATTGAATGGGCCTTCCCAAACATAGCTGAATATCGGAAGCAGTTACAAATACCTTGGGTTGAGGATAGATAGATTGCAGTAACTGAACAAGGGTGTCTACACAACCTTTATCGGAATACACAATCAATTGAACCGGATAGGTACCCAAAGCCGAATATCGGTGTGTAGGATTTTGTAAGGTTGAGGTTACCGGATTATTCAAGTCACCAAAATTCCAGTTATAAGTAAACTGCAACTGCGTACTATCGGCAATGGTACTTCGGTTGATAAAAGTTCCATTACCATCGGGTAAACAGATATCGGGCAAATCGAATTTCGCACGAGGACGGGGATGAACCGTTACATTAAACGGAGCCGATACAGTAGTACAACCATAGTTATTGGTAACCTGCAAAGTGATGGTTTGCGGACTCGTAATAGAAACAGCCGGGAGCATACTGCCATTACTCCACAAGTAACTACCCGGCTCGGCTGCTACCAAATTTACTTCCCTCCCCTCACAAATTACTGAGGGGCCTAGCGACTGGATAGTTGCAGTGGGAACGGGTTTTAATTGCGCTGTGTAATTAAAGGGAGAACCAGCGCAAGCCAATCCATCTCGCAAAGTTACCGGAATAACCTGATAAGTAAGCGCAACAGGGGTACTGGCAGTTGAAGTAAATTTACCCGCAAAATAGTTTACTTCATTGGTAAATAATCCTCCGCTAACCAATGAAGATGTGTTAACCAGTTGCCAGGTAAAGCTAGTAGAATCGGGGATTGAACCATTTACTCCCGTAACCGGTGTAAACCAAAAAGCAGTTCCACTGCAATAATTGGTAGATAGTTCAGCAACATTCGCAACCAGCTGAACTCGGAACGCAAGCGTAAATACATTTCCCAAACAGGCACCTGGTGAGGTAGGTTGCACTTGCAGCGGAAGTACGTTTATATTTCCGGTTAAATTGCGAATATTTCCTTGAATTATGCCATTCGAACTGGTTCCACTTAAACTACCTGCCCAACCATTGGAAACAGCATTTACCCAAGTATATTCAGTAGCGTTGGGAATGGCTCCATTTTTTTGATTTTGCAGTAGTATTTGAAATACCTGACCACTGCAAATCGTATCTTTTAAAGATGGTATGCTCGCTCTGGGAAGCACAGCTGCAACAATAGAGAAAGCAGTTCCTTCTCCACAACCGGAGATAGGAGTAACAGCTAGTGTTGATTCACTTGCGGTGGTTGCCAAGTTATAAAAACGAGTACTAATTACGCGGGATGTTTTTACCAATGGCAAGCCAGTAGAAGTTGAGATGCTATCTTTTTCAATCCATGTAAACAGGGTTTCAGCTGGCACAATTCCGTTTGCACCATCTGTTGGTTGAATAGCCAATAAATTTTGTGTACATACAGAACAGGAAATGTTTTGTACGATGGCAACTGGCTTCACCTGCACCAAAAGAGTAAAGGCAACGCCGCTACAACCAGCAGTTACAGGTACTATGTTGTAAGTGGCAGTTTTTAGTGAACTGGTAGTATTGGAAACAGATCCCTGAATATTGGTTACTAAAGTAGCGGCTCCTCCCCCGCTAATACCAATACCAGCTGGGGCAATCCAGCTATACAATGTAGTGGAGGGTAATCGATTGGGCAGCTGCGATGTGGGGGTAAAACCAAAACTATTTCCACTGCAAATACTTACGGTGGTTGCTTGAATAAGTGCCGTGGGTTTTATCAAAATCGTTACAGAAAATACATTGCC
>CAIUKP010000069.1 GCA_903899675.1 uncultured Bacteroidota bacterium
ATCCATACCACTTACATCAATTCCGGTATTCTGCTGAATGGCATCTAAAATAGTAACCCGGGGAAAAGGTGCTTTAAAATGAATGATTTTGTCTCCCAGTTTAACCTCTGTTGTTCCGTGCAGGGTGAGTGCGATTTTTTCAAACAGTTGCTCAGTAATTTCCATCATCCACAAATAGTCTTTATAGGCAGTATACCATTCTAGCACGGTAAACTCGGGGTTATGGGTACGGTCCATACCTTCGTTACGGAAATTTCTGCTGAACTCATACACCCAATCAAATCCACCCACAATCAATCGCTTTAGGTATAGTTCGTTGGCAATGCGGAGATAAAAGGGAACATCGAGGGCATTGTGATGGGTAATAAAAGGTCGTGCAGCGGCTCCTCCGGGAATAGATTGCAATACGGGCGTATCTACTTCTATAGCGCCTCTTTCATTCAAAAACTGTCGGATAGTATTTATTAATTTGGTGCGCTGCAGAAAAGTATTTCTTACATCAGGATTAATTGCCAAATCGGCATACCGCTGTCGATAGCGGAATTCAGGATCCGTTACTGCATCAAAAACCTGCCCATCTTCATCCCGCTTAACTACCGGAAGTGGCTTGAGTGATTTAGATAATAGGCAGAGGGTTTGCACATGTACCGATGTTTCGCCGGTTTTAGTAATAAATGCATAGCCGGTAACGCCAATAATATCTCCAAGGTCTAGCCCGTGTTTCACCAACACCTCCCATAAATTACCAGCTGCCTCGGGGAAGATATCATCTCTGCGAACATATAATTGAATGATTCCTTTGCAATCTTGAATTTTTATAAAAAAAACTTTACCCTTATCATTCATGCTCATAATGCGTCCTGCCAAACAAAGAGAAGAGAATTGCTCTTTGGATTCTTCAGTATATGTATCTTTTATATCCGCAGAATAATGCGTTACCGGATAAAGAGGAGCGGGATAGGGATCAATACCTGCTTCGCGTAACTTAATCAGTTTTTCACGACGGATTATTTCTTGTTCTGATAGGGTGGGTTGACTCATAACTTCAATCAATGAATGGCAAAGATAGGTGTAGAAAAAGAAAGATGGGTATCTGTTAGTGAAAGATCGGTTTCCATTTCTCTAATCATTGGGTGGGGTATCACCGGGTAAATAATTTTTGTAGAAACGTGTTGCGTGAAACTTCAAGTACCTGTCCGGGTAGTAAATTGTCTAACTCAACCCGTTCAATTGAAAAACGAACCAACCGAAGTGTGGGAAATCCAACGGCTGCGGTCATCTTACGTACCTGACGGTTTTTACCTTCTGTTAGGGAAAGACTTATCCATGTAGTAGGTACATTTTTTCTAAAACGTATGGGAGGATTTCTCTCTGGTAGCGAATGAGGTACCGGCATCTGTTGGGCCTGAGCAGGCAGGGTTGTATATAAATTTCCGTCTACTCGAATCGCAACGCCTGCTTTTAGTTGTTGGATGGCTTTATCAGTTATGTTCCCTTCCACTTGCACCCAGTATGTTCTGTGATGCTGAAAACTAGGATCTAATAAACGATGGTTGAGTGAGCGGTCATTGGTTAATAATAATAATCCTTCACTATCATAATCTAATCTGCCAATCGGATAAACATCTTTATCAACTTGTAGATAGTTGGCCAAACAAGATTTACCTTCCGAGGAAGTGAAGGTACAAAGTACCTGAAAGGGTTTATAAAATAGATAGTAATGATGCATAAAACAAAAGTCCCGCAGAAGCGAGACCTTGTATATGGATGGGTTAGTAAGTACCGGGAAATAAATTTCCCTACACAATATTAAAAAACCTTTCCGCTTATGCAAAAAATTTTGTGAACAATTTTATTAACATTTTTAATAGAATTGTGGATTAACTCGTTTTCCGCAGCACAAAAAATCAATCAAAATCAATACAACAATTCTCTCGTACATAGTATGCAATAAAAATTATTGTCTCCGAAATGCTTGTCAACATTGATTTACAGAGCAATCAATTTTTTAATCTTTAATTAATCGTGATAAAATTTCAGTTGCAAATCACAAAAAATTTTGACAGAACTGCAAA
>CAIUKP010000070.1 GCA_903899675.1 uncultured Bacteroidota bacterium
TGCGTCTGCGCCACGCCGATGGCGGCGAAAACGGACAAAACCACGACGACGCAGGCAATCACGACGCGCATAAGGAATCTCCACTTCAGACGGCAAAATTTCGAATCGAGCAAAGCTTAGGAATCCCGTTGTAATCAATGGTTTTTGGAGGGCATTTACCAAAACCGGCTTGTCGTTTAAAAAGACCGGCACCCTTTTAACCGTTCGATTTAAAGAGCCTTTGGTAATTGACTATACCCAACCGGTGGAAACCATTCTCGAACAAGTAGTGGAGGCCATCGAGCAAAGCAAAACCTATATGCTGAAAGGCAAGCATCACCTGATGCAAATGCTGGATAAATAATAGCGGTTTAGTCTTGGAGAAACAAGGCTTTTAGCTCGTTCGCATCCCTAGGTTTCATTTTTCCCGATAAAATCAATCGAAGTTGTCTTCTGCGCAAAGCTCCTTCATACAATTTTACTTCCTCCTCAGTTTCTGCAATTAGTTCGGGTACTTTTCTGGGCTTGCCATTGGGATCTAATGCAACAAAGGTGAAGAATGCTTCATTGCTTTCGTATTTATATTGATGCAATAAATCTTCTCCCCAAACTTTGATATTGATTTCCATGGAAGTATTAAAAGCCCTGCAAACTTTTGCCCGAATATGTACCACATTGCCCAGTTTAATGGGGTTTTTAAAACTGATATTGTCTACGGAAACCGTCATGCTGGGGGTATTGCAGTGTTTACCTGCGGCAATACCTGCAGCAATATCCATCCAATACATCAATCTGCCACCCATTAAATTACCAAAAGTATTGGTATCATTGGGTAATACCAGCTCGTTCATGATGGTTAAACTTTCCACTGCTTTTTTGGGTTCCATGGGTATTTTTTATTGTAAAGAATTGTAATCAAAATTGCTCGATGCTATTTACACCACTACTTTTTCTAAGCTGCTTAAAAAACTTTCAGAAACATCTGCTCCAATGCCGGGCTGGTCAGTTACCGATAATTCCATTCCTTTAAACTGCGCGCCTCCCACCACGGGATCGATTAGGTGACCTAACAGGCAGGTATCTAAATCGTAAAACCGGATATTCTGGCAGGCAATGGCTACATGCACTTTGGCTGTAAGGGCCAGTCTGCTCTCCAGCATGCCCCCCATCATACAGGCAATTCCATTTTTTTCGGCAACCTCATTAATACGGAGCGCTTCTCTTATGCCACCACTTTTAGCAAATTTTATATTGATATATGCACAGGCATTATTTCTGATTAATCTCTCCGCATCCCGATGGGTAAATACACTTTCATCTGCCATCAACGGTATGGGGGACTGTTTGCAAAGCTCAGGCAGCAATTCGTCATTCCAACTGCGCATGGGTTGTTCACAAAATTCGATGTTGTAAGGAGCCAGCTGGGTAAGGGCCAGAACCGCATCTTCAAAACTCCATCCCTGATTGGCATCAATGCGGAGTTGCATGGCAGGCCCAACTGCTTCGCGTATCTGTCGAATTCTTTCTACATCGGTGGCTACATCTTTTCCCAGTTTCACTTTAATGATGTGCACCTCTTTGGAAATAAATTCTCGGGCAGTGGCTGCCATTTCTTCGGGCATTCCTATGCCAATGGTCAGGTCACTCTCCACTGTTCGGTTGGCGCCTCCCAAAAATTGATATAACGGCAGATTGGCAGCTTTGGCAGCTAAATCGTGTAAGGCTAAATCGAATGCACTCTTGGCTGTATAGTTCCGATAAATAAGGGCATCCAGTTCATCGAGGCGCTGGTTGATATCTGTGGCTGATTTATTTTTCCAACAGGCTGCAAAATCTTTTGCCAGTTCAAAGCAGGTAGCCTGGGTTTCTCCTGCTATCATCGGAAAAGCGGAACATTCGCCCACACCAATGAATCCTTCGCTGGTATGTATGCGGATAAAAATATTCTGTGCATGCCGCATGGTACCAGTGGCAATGGTAAAAGGCACCATGGGTATTGTGTAGCGATATATTTCGGTATGCGTGATAATCATTTTGCAAAATTCGTGATTTATCTGCGATGCAGTACCACTTATTTTTATTTCAATGTTTTTTCACATTGTTTCCAGTAGCCGAAAAATCCCTGTGCTCGATACGTTGCTTCAGGAAACATCCACTTGGCGGAAGTAGCAGTGCCCGGAAAATGTTGGGTGAGGGGGTGTTGCTGGTGGTAAATGGCAGGGAAATTAGATAAGGCCGGAATGTCTTCTACCTCCCCCACAAAAATTTGAATACCAGGTATCAGGTTCTTTGCGAGCTCCACAGTAAACGAAATTACCTGCGCATTTACCGGATATTTATTAAAATGGGAGGGTGCAAGAATAAGTAAGCGATTCAGGTTTTCCGCAGCCCGCCAATGCGGATCCAATTGATAGCTGGTATACAAGGCGAGGGGAAGGGTATTATCAAGCAAAGGGGTTTGGCAGATGGGCAGGGGCGTGGTAAATATGTGTTGTGTAATTTCTTTCAGTGCCTCTGGAATCGCCAAGTTGGGTAATTGCTCGTATCCCTGCTGCAAATAGCTATCTGTTTGGATAGTTTTGCTATAGTGATTGATATTATCCTGATTGGCATAATATTTTTTATTGCTGAAACTACCGGCCACCCATTGCCAGCTGAGTGTATTGCTGGCGATATCGCCATCTAGCAGATGATAATACATCCATTGTGCCGGCATGCGCCAGTGCGCACCGCCTATATTGCAGGTCAACATGGCTAGATATAGCCGCAGATGGTTATGCAGATATCCCCCATTCATTAGCTGTTGGATAGATTGATCTAACAATTGAATTCCGGTGGTGGCTTCCAGCAATGCTTTGGGTAACTGATGATGCCTTACACCCGGTTGTGGATGTTTAATATCCTGAAAAATATCGTCTCCCATCGCCCACCAAACCCGCTGAAAATATTCGCGCCATGCCAGTTGTTGTAAAAAAGGCTTTGCCTGATAAGTTGAAAATCGACTGAGTAAATTTTCCTTGATATAGGGCAAAGAAACCGCGCCCCGTGAAATGTAGGGTGATAACCTTGATACGGCTCCCTGAATATAATTTCGTGTTGTTCCATATTTTATTGGATCAACGGCAAGTAATCGCTCGAGAATGGCCTCTCGTTGTGTAGGAAATATTTCCATCATATCCGTATCAATTGATGTGCCCGCAAAATATCCAGCGTAAGTGGCTCGCCGGGTTGTAGATTTTTATATTGTACCACATCACACAAAAAACCCACATGGTCTCCGCCATCAAACTGTTGTATTATGCGCAGTTGCATTACACTCAGCGCATCCGTTAACACCTGAAATCCCTGCCAGGGTTGTACCAGCTGCTTTTTTTGCAGATAGGGCATTTTATCCTGTTTTTTGCCGCTGGTTTTGCCTAAAATTTTGGTGAGTTTGTATTGGTCGGCCGACAAGAGCTGTAACACAAATTCTCTGCTCTCCATCAAATTATCTAGGGTTTGGGTTCCCCGATATACGCCACATACGATTCGCTTGGGTTGCATACTAATAGAAGTAACATAAGTTATCATATGCATATTATGCTGCTCCTCCCTGTTTTTACTGCTGATGGAATACACGGGCAGATTCACCCGGTTCCAGGGTTTTTTTCGCATTGAACTCATATCTACACTTTGAAAGATTACCTGAATTAAAAAATATTACAACAAAATGAACCTGTCATTGTTTGTACAAATAAAATTTGCATGGAAAGTTTACAAGATAAAGTGGTGTTGCTTACCGGCGCCACCGGTGGAATAGGTGCAAAAACCGCCGCTTTACTGGCCGGTTCCAAAGCCAGGGTGTTTATTACCGGAAGAAATGAGTCGACCCTGCATGCCGTTGCCCAATCGGCTGGTATTCCGCTTAGTCAGTGCCTGTTGATGGATATTACCCGTGAAAACGAAGTAAATGCCGCCGTGGCTGCTGTGTTGCAGGCGGCAGGCACCCTCGATATATTGGTAAATGCTGCCGGAATTGGAATTATCCGAACGATGGATCAGCTTACTTCAGATGATTTTATGCTCAGTTTGCAAACCAACCTGATCGGACCTTTTTATTTGATGAAAGCAGTTTTGCCCGCCATGAAGGAAAAAAAGAAGGGACTGATCATTCAAATTCCTGGTGTATTGGGAAAAGTGCCCATGGCGGGAGCGGCTGCCTATAGCGCCAGTAAATACGGTTTAACAGGTATGATGCAGAGCATCCGCGAAGAAATTAAGCGCACTGATATCAGAATTACCCAATTGTTTTTAGGGGGTGTTGACAGTTCTTTTTGGGATCGGATTGATTTGAGAGTGCAACGCGATAAAATGATTGTTGCCGAAGAAGCCGCCCGTGCCATTTGGTTCCTTTGTCAGCAGCCTAGTAGTGGGGTGGTAAGTGAAATGGTGTTGCAACCTTTCAATCACCAGGCGATTTAACAATTAGCCCTCCCACTGGGTAGATTTTTTAATTTGTGGCCTCAAAAAGTGTGATTGTTTTCGATTACATCCGATATTCGCACTGCGAACAGATGTTAGTATATGAATTTATCCTTTGATAATACCGAAATTGCCTTTGCTCACCTGTCGGATCAGGAGTTGAAAAGTGCCCGATTTTTATTTAAATCGATGTCGTACCCCTGGCTGGTTCAAATGGGTTCTCGACTTACCCCTATTATTATGAAGACCGGATTGCCGGTTCATGGGTTGATAAAGAAAACCATTTTTAAGCAGTTTGTGGGAGGAGAAACGTTGGAAGAAACGGCCCAAGTTGGAAAGAATTTATCTCAATTTGGCGTAAAAGTAATTTTAGATTATGGGGTTGAGGGTAAAGAAGGCGAAGCGGAATTTGATATAGCTACCGAAGAATTTATTCGGGTAATTGAATATGCGGCTACCCAAGCGAATATTCCTTTCATCAGTATTAAGGTTACGGGTTTGGCCAGATTTGGGTTACTGCAAACTTTGAATGAAGCCCCCAGGTTACGTAGTGGTATTCACGACCATGAAGTGGAAAAAAATGAATGGGAGGCTGTTCGTGGCCGTATGTACTCAATTTGCGAAGTGGCTGCCGAAAAAAATATTGGGGTGCTGATTGATGCGGAAGAATCTTGGATACAAGATCCTGTAGATCGTTTGTGTATAGAAATGATGCAGGCATTTAATATAGAAAAAGCGGTGGTTTACAATACCATTCAACTCTACCGACACGATCGACTGGCATTCTTAAAAATGTCGCACGAAATTTGTAAGCAACAGGGTATAATTTTAGGTGTTAAACTGGTACGAGGCGCCTATATGGAAAAAGAA
>CAIUKP010000071.1 GCA_903899675.1 uncultured Bacteroidota bacterium
CCCCTTAACAAGGTTTGGGTAACCAATAATTCACGCGAACATTGGTACTGTACCCCCGGATGATCAAACTCCGCTCTTTCTGAAATCAGAACCTGCTCCCAATCTCGTAAACGACTCATACTTACAATTGTTAGTATTATGTAAAGTTAACCATTTGAATGTTTCCGTGTAAGACAAAATTGAAAAGCTAGATGACAATATATATTGTTTTTATAGATATTTAATTAATTGTATAACAGTATTTAAATTTTATTTTACCATACCGATAGCAAACCCTAACATAATTTTATAATCATGCATACCCTTTCAAAAAAATTAAATAGTAGGTTTGTTTTACCGTTTACTGTATGAAAAAATACTTGTTACTTTTAACTTTTAGCTTATTCAGTTTTTATTCCTTTGCCCAACAGCAGAATGAGGATATGAATAAGGGTTTCTCCCGATCGAATATGTTTTTTGGATCCGGACTGAATTTAGGAGTTGCCAGTCGTTCCTTTAACATCGGATTGAACCCTGAATTGGGATTTAGTTTGAATAATTGGCTGGACGTAGGCGTTGCCGTAAACTTTAACTATTATTCGCAGAATGCATCGGAATATAGTTCTATACGATTTCAGAATATCAATTATGGAGCAGGCGTATTTACCCGTATTTGGCCGGTAAATTTTTTCTATATCCAAATACAGCCTGAATATAACTGGACCAATTCATCGCAGAAGAATGTTTCTACTCAGCAAACTACCAAGTACAATTTTTCAGCGGAAAGTATGTTGGTTGGAATAGGTTATGGAACCCGCATCCGGGGTAGTAGATTATCGTATGTGGGTTTATTGATGGATGTATTACAAAATCCGAATTCACCTTACCGAGATCAATTCAATGACCCCCTTCCCGTATTCAGGGCTGGTTTTGGGGTATATCTCCATCCAACACGCTGATAGCTTCCATAGGTGTATTTACAATAATAAGTCTGTCTGTCCAGTTTTCATACAAAAACCCTTCCGCCTGCATTTGGTGCATATGGGCAATCAGGTGCTGATAATAGCCGCCGGAATTCAGGAGTACGATTTTCTTATCGTGAATTTGTAGGGTGTTCCAGGTTAACATTTCGAACAATTCATCTAAGGTTCCATTGCCTCCGGGTAAAATGATGGCTGCATCACTTAACTCGTACATCATTTTTTTACGCACATGCATATCAGGCACTACACGTAAATCTGTTATCCCGGTATGTTGCTGCTCCCAGGTTAACAGTAGTTCGGTAATAACACCAATCACCTGTCCGCCACCCTGCATTACTGCATCTGCCACTGCACCCATAATACCTACACTTCCGCCCCCATACACCAGCGTTTTCTGATGTTTGGCCAATAAAGCACCCAATTCCGTTGCCTGGGCAACAAAAACGGCAGAAGTACCTGATTTAGAGCCACAAAACACAGCAATTCGTTCAACGGACATACGGGTAATTTTAAAATGGAAAAATAGGTGAATTATTTTTTACATCTTTACAAATTACTTCATTGTTTTGCACAAACCTACTTTATGTCGCCAATCCTATTATTTGGTTTTGTAATTGCCTACTTTATCATTCTGCTGGGTGTAGCCTGGTATACGGGACGGAACAGTAACAATGAATCATTCTTTATTGGCAATAAGAATAGCAACTGGATGCTCGTGGCTTTTGGTATGATTGGCACTTCATTGAGCGGCGTCACTTTCGTGAGTGTTCCGGGTGGTGTGGGTTCAGGCAATTTTTTCTATTTCCAAATTGTTATTGGCTATTTATTGGGTTATCTGGTAATCGCTTTTGTGCTGATGCCATTGTATTATCGAATGAATCTTACCAGCATTTACACTTATCTTGAAACACGGTTCGGTAAACAGGCTCATAAAGTCGGC
>CAIUKP010000072.1 GCA_903899675.1 uncultured Bacteroidota bacterium
AAATCTAAAAGCCGCTGGTAATCCATCAATCGGCCTTGCAGAAGCCCTACTTACTGCCCGAATTCACTTATTTTTGAAGGGTATGATAGCTTTTGTTCGCGGAAAATTTGTGCAAAAATCCCCTTCCCGTGTGGTGGTAGATGTGCAGGGTGTTGGATATGAGCTGCAAATCAGTTTACATACCTATTCTGCCATCAGCGCCTCGGAAGAGGGACTTATTTATACCTATTTACACATTACTGAAAATGCACATACATTATTTGGATTTCATCATCCCGATGAAAAAGAGATGTTTTTGCACCTGATCAGTGTTTCTGGGGTGGGGGCTACTACTGCCCGCATCATGCTTTCGGGCATGGAACCACGGGAAATTGCAACAGCCATCGTAAGTGGAAATACCCGGCAGCTGGAAAGTATCAAGGGTATTGGCAAAAAGTCGGCCGAGCGACTGATTGTAGAGCTGAAAGACAAACTGGGCAAGCAATTTTCAGGCAGCATACAAGCTGTAGCAGGTGTCTTTTCAACGGTTGAAGGGGATGCTGTGCATGCTTTGGTAGCGCTGGGCATTGGTCGGGTGATGGCAGAACAAGCGGTGAAAAAAACCCTGCAAACCCATTCTGAGGAAATTGGATTAGAAAATTTAATAAAACTGGCATTACAATCGTTATAAATACATGCATTTCTTCTCTTCATTTAACCAATAAATTGACTGCTATAGCGTTAATTCTACTTAACCAACCCTTTGGGATTGAAGCTTTCTGGATTTTACCTCTTAGCCACTTTACTGATTCTTTCTGCTAACCCGGTTTTTGGGCAGCGTAAAGACACGACCCGTTTTCCCATCAGTGACCGGAGAGGGGATGCTTTTTCAATACCCAGTCGCAACCCTTTCGATCTTCGGGATACCTCCTTAGTTAAAAGAAGCATTGAATACGATCCCCGCACCCGACAGTATTACGTAGTAGAAAAAATTGGCAAAACCAATTATCGAAAGCCTGCTGCACTTTCCTTCGATGAGTTTTGGAAACTCAGTGCCAGGCAATCAGAAGCCGCCTATTTTAAAAAACGGGCCGATGCCTTAACAGCTTTGAATCAAAAAACTTTTCGGCCTCCCTATCGGGTGTATAATAATTTATTCGATCGGATTTTTGGGGTTGGTACCAATGGATTGAAGGTAGACATTAAGCCCAATGGGGAAGTGAATGTAATGGCCGGCTACCAGGGGCAAAATGTAAACAATCCCACGTTACCGGAACGGGCCCGCAAAAATGGTGGCTTTGATTTCGACATGAATCTGAAGTTGAATGTGAATGCCAGTATTGGCGACAAATTGAAATTCCCCATTAACTATAATACCCTTTCTAACCTTGGTTTCGACAATCAGCTAAAACTCGATTATAAGGGGATGGATGATGAAATTATTAAAAGTTTAGAAGCCGGAAATATTTCCTTTCAGTCGCGTAGTACCCTGATTCCCAGTGCGCAAAATTTATTCGGTGCCAAAGCCAAAATGCAGTTTGGGAAAGTTTTTATTACTGGAGCCATCGCCAATCAGCGCTCTACCCGCCAATCGGTTTCTTTACAGGGGGGTGCAGCAACGCAAAATTTTACCAAGAAATTAGACGACTACGAAGAGAACCGACACTTTTTGCTGGGAGAGTATTTTAAAAATAATTATAACAAAGCCATGTCTAACCTGCCGGTGATTATGTCGCAAGTGCAGGTTCAGCGCATTGAGGTTTGGGTAACCAATCGTACCGGAGCCACAACCGATGCAAGGGATATTGTGGGATTGATGGATTTGGCTGAATCGAAACCCTATAATACCAATATCCGTCCACTCAGCAACAGTGAATTTCCCAATAACGGAAACAACGATTTATATGCTTCTTTGGTTAATAATCCTTCTGCCCGAAATCCTGCGGTGATCAATTCTTTGCTGTTGGCTAAAGGGCTAAGGCCAGTTGAAGATTATGAAAAAACCTTTGCCCGTAAATTAAATCCTTCGGAATATTATTTTAATCCGCAGGTAGGATTTGTTTCTTTGAATGTTCAGTTGCAGGCAGATGAGGTATTGGCGGTTGCTTATCAGTTTACTTATAACGGACGCGTTTTTCAGGTGGGAGAATTTTCACAGGATGTGGCACTCGATTCAACAAGAGGTGTGCAGAAAGAACTGTTTCTGAAACTACTGAAAGCTACTTCACAAAGAATCAATTTGCCTATTTGGACCTGGATGATGAAGAATGTATACTCACTGGATTTATTCGGAAGTATTCAGCAGGAAGGGTTTCAACTTAATCTCTTGTACGACGATCCCGGAGGAGGAATGAAGCGATATTTACCAGAGAGCGATCCCAATGTAATGGGCCGCCCTATTTTAAGTGTGCTTAATCTAGACCGCCTGAATGGCCGAAACGATCCTCAGCCGGATGGTATATTCGATTTTGTGGATGGATATACGGTTTTGCCCAAACAGGGGCGAATTATTTTTCCTGTGCTGGAACCATTTGGAAGAGATCTGGAGCGATTGGCATTTAATGGACAATCCACTGCTCTTAAGAAAAAATATGTATTCTATGCCCTTTACGATTCCATCAAAGCCATTGCACAAACCTATGCCAATCTAAATCGGTTTGTAATGCAGGGACAGGTAAAAGGAAGTGCGGGTGGATCTGAAATTTCATTAAATACATTCAATGTGCCGCCGGGTTCTGTAACAGTAACTGCTGGCGGACAACAACTGCGTGAAGGCACTGATTTTATTGTGGATTATAATTTGGGAACAGTAAAAATTATCAATCCTGGCATCCTGAGTTCCAATGTACCCGTAAGTGTGGGGTTTGAAAACAATGCCGGATTTGGCATGCAGCAAAGAAGCTTTACCGGCTTACGGGTAGATTATATTGCCAATAAAAAATTCTCAATAGGTGCAACAGCAGTTAAACTGGCAGAACGCCCCTTCTTCACCAAAACCATGTATGCCGAAGATCCTATTCGCAATACTATGTATGGGCTGGATGTTAGTTACAAAACAGATTTACCCTGGCTCACAAGATTATTAGATAAATTACCCAATTATTCTACTAAAACCCGCTCTACATTAAATGCATATGGAGAAG
>CAIUKP010000073.1 GCA_903899675.1 uncultured Bacteroidota bacterium
ACCTGTACCCAAATGGTGCTTGTCCTCCTAACGGTTTACCCATTTTTGCCCGAATTGGTACGGATGCTGAAACTCGGTCTGCTATTTCTGCTCGTTCCCATTCTGCCATTGCTGAAATGATTGTGAAAAACAATCTGCCTGATGGTGAACTGGTATCAATGTTTTCAGCAAGTGAAATTAGGTCTGCGTTTTCCTTCCGAAAGATTTCGGAAAATTCAAGCAATTCTTTTGTGTTCCTTGCTAATCGTGCAAGTTTAGAGAATACCAGGGCGGTAATTCTTCCTGTTCTAATGTCTTGCAACATTTTTTTAGTTATTGGCAACTCCATAACTGTCTTGCCGGAAACTGCCTCTAACCGATATACCTCTATGACCTCCCAACCTTTTGATTGGGCGTAATATCTTGCCCTTTGTTCGTGATGCTCTGGGCTATCATCTTTAACCTGAAATTCAGTTGAAACTCTTACCCAAATTCCAACTCGTTTTTTCTGCTCCATCTGTATTAAATTTTCAAGGTGAAATTAATTATTTTGTCTTTAATGGAATCGTAAGTGTTTTTCTTTATGTTTTTAAGGGGGATTAATTTACCATAAATAGTAACCATCCCTTTCTTATTGAAATACCATAAAGGGTAAATTCCGCAGTCTTAAAATTCAACTTAATACCGGACACAATAGAGGTATTAACAACCTGTAACTATTGTTGTAACATGAAGTCTGCCAATAAGAATAGAGTGCCTAATCAAACTTTAGGTAGCTGTCCTAAAGAATTTGCATCAGAAGATGTGGCATTGCGCTATCTGGCAAAAATTCTTGTACAGGCATATTTTGACCATAAAGGAGATGAACGAAATAAACCCAACAATCAAAAAGAAATCTGTAATCTATTGCCGTGTATCAACGAAAGAACAAGTTGAGGAAGGCAATAGCTTGGTTACACAAGAGCGTATTTGTAAGGAATACGCTGTTAACCATGATTACGAAATTATAGAAACATTTCGGGAGCAAGGCGAAAGTGCAAAAACTGCTGACCGTACACAACTGCAAAAATTGCTTGCTTATTGCTCCGAAAAAAGAAATAACATCAAAGTAGTTATCATTTACAAACTTGACCGCCTTTCTCGCAATACAGATGACTATAGCCAACTACGACTTTTGTTAAAGCGGTATGGTGTAGAAATTAAATCAACCTCTGAACATTTTGAAAATACTCCTGTTGGGCGTTTTATGGAAAATACCCTTGCGAACATATCCCAATTTGATAATGATATTCGTGCTGAACGATGCTCTAATGGTATGAAAGAAGCAATCCGTGAGGGTCGCTATGTATGGAAAGCCCCGATTGGATATGACAATGTAAAGGTAGCTGGCAAAGCTACAATTGCACAAAATCCAACTATGGCTTCTCTTATACTCCGTGCTTTTGAAATGGTAGCTACAAATATGCACCTAACCGAAGACGTATATAGAGAAATGACAAAAGCAGGCTTAACCAGAAATGGTAAGCCTCTTGCTCGCTCATATTTCAGAGAAATGTTAGTTAATGAATTATATGCCGGATGGGTCAATAAATTTGGTGAAAGAAGTAAAGGCATTTTTGAACCGATTGTATCCGAAGAACTTTTTACGCAGGTGCAACGGGTGCTAAAGGGTAAAGGTCATAGGCAATCAAAGCATATAACGGATAATCCTGATTTCCCACTTCGCAGGTTTATTAAAGACAAAAACGGTAAAAAACTTACTGGCAGTTGGTCAACTGGTAAAAAGCAAAAATTCCCGTATTACCGCTTTTTAAGGACTGGCGGGGCTAATTTCAATAGAGATAGGTTTAATACCGCTTTCATGGCGTATATGGACG
>CAIUKP010000074.1 GCA_903899675.1 uncultured Bacteroidota bacterium
AAAATGAAAATATAGCTATTCAAGCGTATCCAGTTCGGTAAGCAAATCCTTCAGTTTATCTAAGTATTTTCCATAGAGTAATCGGATATACCAACGTGCGAAGAAGTATAAGAATATACCGAAACCTACAATATATAAGCCAATCAGTAAAAGTGGAACAGCAGGTAATTGCATATAAAATTGCAGGGATTCCATTAAAGACTGATTGCTTCTTTCGTACACAGCTGCAATAAGGGAATAAAAAATTACCGGCAAAAAAATTGCCATAGAAAAAATAAAATAAAAACGGGTGAAGCGAGAAATCAGCAAGTGAAGTCGGGTTAAGTTCGTTTTTACGGAGGATAACTCCGGACTCAGTTGATAGGTAGAACGGATCAGCCATATAAAAATCGGTAAAAACAATAGGGTTATGCCTAAAAAAATATTGAAATACATTTGCATAACGTAATTGCCAGCGACATATTTAGCAGATAAAATAACCACAACAGCCAGCAGACTAATTACAAATTCAATCCATAAATTTTTACGGATTCTGTGAACAATACCGATCGACTTATTCCGAAGAATAGCACTAATTTCCCCGGAAGATTGCAGGGTTGATTGCTCTTCTAGTTGGCGGTTCAGATAATTTTTCAGTTCATCTAATTCCATAATCAATTATTAAAACGCATTTGCGAAGTGATTGATTGAAGTTTACTTTTTATCCGATTCATTTTCACAGCTACGTGATTAGCAGTAATACCCATCATCTGGGCGATATCATCATAGGGATAATCATCTAAATACAATAGTACAAGGGCTTTATCTACTTCCGACAGTTCGCCTATGGCTTTATACATCAATTGAAATTGTGCTTCGGTTGGGTCGGAAGGTGCTTCTTCTAATTCGTAACCGGTAATATCGGAATGGGTTATCGGGTTTCTTTTCTGTTTCCGATAATGCGTAATGGCAGTATTCAGGGCAACACGGTATAACCAAGTGGAAAAACGGGCATTCCCCTTAAACCGGGGATATGATTTCCAGGCCTGCAAGGTAATCTCTTGAAATAGATCATCGCGGTCTTCGGGGCGCTGCACATACATGCGACATACTTTATGAATTATGCGCTGATGTTCTTGTATCAATTGAATAAACTCGCTTTCGGCCACCCGGTTTACTTTAGTTGGCTAGTTCGCCATGATTAATGTATAAGTATACAAGTAATCAAAAATATTACAAATAACAATAAAAAACCCCTTGTAAAAACAAGGGGTCATTAACCAAACACCATGCTGCCTTGCAGCGTACCATCTTATTGAATCACAATCTTTTGTTGAGCTGGCGGAAGGGCTTCTTTTTTGGGTAATACGATGTGTAATACGCCATTTTCATATTTCGCCTGAATACCTGCTGTATCAATTTTATCATCCAGCGAAAAACTCCGCTTGAAACTTTGAAAAGCAAACTCTTTGCGAATAGTTTTTACTTCCTTCTCTACTTTTTCCTCTTTCTTTTCATAGCGAATGGTAAGTAACCCATTTTCTACCTGCATGGTAAATTCTTCTTTGTTTCTGCCCGGCACATTCATATCTATGTGATAGGCCTCGGCTGTTTCTGTAATATTGGATGCTGGTGTATTGGTTAAATACTGATCATCCTTACCCCAGTTTGTAGGGAAATTATACAACCATTCATCTAACAAATTGCCCGGAAATACGGGATTGCGTTTAATAATTGACATATACTTTTTGTTTTTAAGTTAGTTAATCGAATACGGTATTCTATTTTCAAACCACATACCAATCCCGAATTTTGCCTATATACTTGCATTTTGTCATTCATATATCAAAAAATAAGCCATAATGACACTTAAAATTAAATAAATATGCCATAATGACGTTTTTGTATTTTTTTCTGACCCTGAAAAACATGTACTTTTGCATTCTAAATAGAAGCATATGTATCCAGCAGAGATTGTGTTACCCATGAAAGCCGAATTAACGGATGGTGGATTTGAAGAAATGACGAGTGCAGCAGCCGTAGAAGAGACCTTACAAAAATCAGGAACTACTTTAGTGGTTATCAATTCAGTTTGTGGTTGTGCGGCTGGCAGTTGCCGGCCAGGGGTTCTGATGGCGGTGAACAATGCCACAAAGCGACCAGATCAAATTACCACCACATTTGCGGGTTTTGATATTGATGCTGTTCAGGCAGTTCGTGCGCATTTATTGCCTTATCCTCCTTCTTCGCCAGCAATAGCCCTGTTTAAAGATGGCCAACTGGTGAATATGGTAGAGAGACACCAGATTGAAGGTCGCCCCGCTCAAGTAATTGCCCAGCACCTGATTAGTGTTTTTAATGAACATTGTAGCTAAAAATTCTATAAATTTGTACAGATGGATTAGTAAGTAATAGCCCCGATTTTTCGGGGCTTTGCTTTTATTTAACTTGCCGCCCAGCATACAGTGAAAGAATTCTGATTTTTTATTTTTAATATTACATACCCAATTCAATCACGCTAAAACCTTCCCATGTATCCAAATTTATATTATGCATTTAAAGACCTATTTGGGGTGGAAATAAACGGACTAAAGCTGGTAAATTCCTTTGGATTTTTTGTAGCAATTGCCTTTATGGTTTCGGGCTGGGTTCTTTCCAAAGAATTAACACGTAAAGAACGGGAAGGGTTATTTGACTATACTGAAAAAAAAATAATGGTGGGAGGGCCGGTGAGTTTTACCGACTGGTTGGTTTCGTTTTCATTGGGTTTTATTTTCGGATACAAATTTATTGGTGCGTTTTTATTGCCGGATGTGTTGCAAGACCCACCCGCATATATTTTTTCAATGAATGGTCACCTACTCGCCGGTATTTTAACCGGATTAGTGATGATAGCCCTCAAATACCGGGAAAATAAGCAGGAAAAAATGCCCAAACCCGAATCCCGGATTATAAGAATCTGGCCACACGACCGGGTAGGAGATTTTATTTTGTATGCTGCCGCCTTTGGATTTTTGGGTGCTAAAATTTTTCACAACCTCGAAAACTGGAATGAATTTTCGAAAGATCCGATAGGAGCATTATTGAGCTTCAGCGGACTCACTTTCTATGGCGGATTGATTTGCGCCACCATTGCCATTATTTTTTATGCAAGGAAAAATAAAATTTCAGTTGTTCATCTGGCTGATTGTATGGCGCCTACAATGATGCTCGCCTATGGCTTAGGTAGAATCGGCTGTCAGGTAAGTGGAGACGGAGATTGGGGAATAGCAAACACCAAGCCCAATCCATTTTCATTTATTCCCGATTGGATGTGGAGTTATCGATATCCCCATAACGTAATAGGAGAGGGTATCCCTATTGAAGGATGCACTGGACCCTACTGTATGCAACTACCACAGTCTGTTTACCCCACCGCTTTTTATGAGATTATCATGTGTTTGGTTTTGTTTGGCTTACTCTGGTTTTTTAGAAAAAAAATTACTACGCCTGGAAGATTAACCGGACTATACCTTTTGCTTAATGGTGGTGAGCGGTTTTTGATAGAAAAAATCAGGGTAAACACCCGCTATACATCGCTTCCATTTCAGCCAACGCAAGCACAGATAATCTCTTTAGTGTTGCTAATCGTTGGTATAATTATATATACCCAAAGCCCCCGTTGGTTTGCCAACGAAAAAAGGCCCCGCCCTGCATTATAAAATAACACCTGTATCTTTGTAAAAAAATATGCCCAGTTTTGATATCGCCAGCGAAGTAGATGTGCAAGTATTAGACAATGCCATTAATACCGTAAAAAAAGAAATCAGCACCCGATACGATTTCCGGGGATCTCCTGTTGAAATTACCCTCGACAAAAAACAGTACCAGATAACAGTAGAAGTGGATAGTGAAATGAAGATGAAACAAGTGATTGATGTGATCATCAGCCGGGGAATGAAACAGGGCATTGATGCCAGTGCATTTGACTTTTCGAAAGATGCCTATCCCAGCGGAAAAATTATCAAAAAAGATATTAAAGTTCAAAATGGCCTGAAGCAGGAAGATGCCAAGAAAATTGTAAAAATGATTAAAGACAATGGCTATAAAGTTCAGGCAGCCATTATGGACGATATTGTTCGGGTTACTGCAAAAAAAATTGATGAGTTACAGGAAGTAATTACAGCCTGCCGCAATCATTCCTTTGGTGTACCGCTTCAGTTTATCAATATGAAATCGTAATAAAGCTACAAATAATTGATTTTCAGTTATTTGTAGCTTTATTTACGAATATTTTTTGATAGCACCTCAAAAAGTGGTACCTTTGCATCCCAAATAAAAATTCACGGCAAAATCCGTGTAACCTTAAATCAATCAACATGAAAAAAGGCATCCATCCAGAAAGTTATCGCTTTGTTGTTTTTAAAGACATGAGTAATGGAATTAGTTTTTTAAGCAAATCAACTGCTAACACAAAAGAGACCATTGTTTTTGAAGACGGAAATGAATATCCGTTGGTAAAAATAGAAATCTCCAATACTTCTCACCCCTTCTATACCGGTAAAAATATGCTGGTAGATACTGCGGGAAGAATCGACAAATTCAAAAAGCGTTACGCAAAAAAAGAAGCTTAACATAGAAGCCGGATTTATTCCGGCTTTTTTTTGTAATCTACTTTCTCTTCATCTGATGAAAACTTACGCAAATACATGCGGCATATTTTCGGGTATTCGGTAACTTTGTTTTCAAATGGCTTCGATGAAACTAGATATACTGGCTTTTGGGGTTCATCCCGATGATGTGGAACTCGGATGCTCAGGAACCCTTATGATGGCTATTGCCGAAGGAAAAAAAGTAGGTATCATCGATTTAACCCGGGGAGAATTAGGAACCCGGGGTTCAGCAGCCATCCGCATGCAGGAAGCTGCTCGTGCTGCCGAAATTATGCAAGTTGCCGTTCGGGAAAACCTCGGAATGGCAGATGGATTTTTTTCCAATGACGAAGCACATCAGCGCCTGGTAATAGCGGCTATCCGCCAATTTCAGCCCAATATTGTGCTGGCCAATGCCCCCGAAGACCGCCACCCCGACCATGGCAGAAGTGCTAAGCTGGTTTCCGATGCCGCTTTTCTGGCCGGTTTGCGAAAGATTAGTACCCAACACAATGGCATAGAACAAAGTGCCTGGCGACCGAGTTATGTGTTTCATTACATGCAAGACCGATTTCTGCAACCTTCATTTGTAATGGATATATCGCCAGTGATGGATAGAAAAATGGGAGCCATACTGGCCTACGGCACCCAATTCAACAGCGCAGGAACTGATGAACCCACCACGTATATCTCTACTCCCCAATTTTTAGAAACCGTGAAGGCAAGAGCTATGATGTTAGGAAAGAGAATTGGCGTGGCGTATGCAGAGGGATATATTTCTGAGAAAATTCTGGGCCTTTCCAGTTTCGACCCTATCATTCAAAACGTAACTTGAAATACCATTTAACTTACAACTATGGCAGTAGTACAGGTAGGGCTCATTCAGATGTCGTGCACATCGGATAAACAAGCAAACACGCAAAAAGCAATGGAACTAACCCGGCAGGCAGCTACCCAGGGTGCCAAAATCGTTTGCTTGCAAGAACTGTATGCTTCTCTGTATTTCTGTGATACAGAAGACTACGAGCATTTTGCCCTGGCAGATGCCATACCCGGCGAGGTTACGGATGCTTGGAGCAAACTGGCAGCAGAACTGAATGTGGTAATTATTGCCTCCCTTTTCGAAAAAAGGGCACAGGGACTGTATCATAACACCACCGCCATATTGGATGCGGATGGAACCTATTTGGGCAAGTACCGCAAAATGCATATCCCCGACGACCCATCCTACTATGAAAAATTTTACTTTACCCCCGGCGATTTAGGTTACCGTGTTTTTAAAACGGCCTATGCAACCATCGGCATATTAATCTGCTGGGATCAATGGTATCCCGAAGCAGCCCGCATTACTTCATTAATGGGTGCTGAAATGTTGTTTTATCCAACCGCTATTGGCTGGGCAACCAGTCAAGACGAAGCCACCAACCGCGAGCAATTCAATGCCTGGCAAACCATACAGAGAAGTCATGCCATTGCCAATGGCGTTCACGTGATATCCGTTAACCGTGTGGGCTTTGAACAAGATGGCGCTATGAAATTCTGGGGTGGTTCCTTTGTATGCAATCCAATGGGAAATATCCTCTTTCAGGCATCTCACGAAGAAGAAACCGCAGCAGTGGTATCGGTAGATACCAACCTAACGGATAGTTACCGAACGCACTGGCCTTTTTTAAGAGACCGTCGTATCGACTCCTATGCGCCCATCACGCAGCGTTATATTGATGAAGCCTAATTATTGACGGCTACCAAATAGCAGACTTCCTATCCGTACCATATTACTGCCTTCTTCAATGGCAATGGGATAATCGTTACTCATACCCATGCTGATTATAGGAGCAGTAGCAAATGGAAAGGTTTTACTTATCGTAAACATATTACCAAACTCTCTTCGCACTTGTTCAGTATCATTAGTAAATGATGCCATCCCCATCATACCTCGGATAGAAACAGAATGGAGGGTTGATTGTATCGTGGCGATTTCAAGTATTTCAGATTCATCCAGCCCAAATTTGCTGTCTTCTTTTGCAATATACACTTGCAATAAACAACCAATGTTCCGGTTCAACTTAGCACCCTGCTTATTGATTTCGAGTAATAGTTTATTACTGTCTACCCCATGAATCAGGTGCACAAAGGGGGCAATCATTTTCACTTTATTAGATTGCAAATGACCAATAAAATGCCAGCGAATATCGGCAGGTAAGGCTTGTTGCTTAGCTACAAGTTCTTGCACATAGTTTTCACCAAAATCACGATGCCCTAATTCGTAAAGGGCCATAATATCTTCATTGGGCTTGGTTTTGCTTACTGCAATCAAGGTAATATTTTGTTGTGCTAATTGAGCGCTTATGGAGGTATATAGGGGAATGTTTACGGGCATTGCATTGCAAATATAGAAATTAAGCAGGGCTTACACTAGAATGTGGAAGCTACCCCTTTATTTTCCTTAAAAAAACGTTCTTGCCATACCAGGTTTTCAAGCACCAAAGCATAGTTATATCCAGCACAGGTATAATAAAAAGTTCCCACACCTGCCTTGCCCAAAGATTTTTTTAAGGAGGCGGGCAACATACTCGACATATTGGCTATAAAAAATGAAAAATCACCGGAAGCAATTTCTTGTTGCCATTTGCTAAAGGTTAGTTGCTGTTTAGGAGCAACATAAACGCCCCATCGCATCAATGCCGTATGTAACAAAACTGCATCCATTGGATTTTCAATTTTCGCTAAGGCATCCTGAGAAACGGCTACTAAGCGGGGTTTAAACTGTTCCAGTTCGGGAAGGGGCTTAAAGGCCATCAGCCTGCTCAAATGATACAGGATAACCGGCAAGCGTTGATAGTGTGGTGAAATAAAAGCTGTATCATCGAGGTATTTTTCTTTTTCCAATACACGAACAATCAATTGCAAGGAGGCACTATCGGCTGCATTCCAAGGGAGCTGGTAGTTTTGAACGAAATACAAAATATTCGAGAGCACACTTACATCAAAATCTACCGGCATCTTTTTTCCAAACCAAGTAGAGTAGGCGGGTAGGTCTTGCAAAAATGAGTAGGTATTATTGATGGATTTTTTTGGTCCATTGGTAAAAGACTGCATTAACTGATGCACTACTGCTGCTATAGAATCCGGAGCCTGTTGCGCTAAAAGCAGTATTACTGTATCATCCATATCGTCGGGCAGGGACTGACTCTTATTAAATAAATTCAGCCAGCCACCATTGGGAAAAATCCGGGGGGTATCGGTGGGCCAGAAGTTATAAGTAGGCCGATTATTCCGGTTGATGAATTTGGGATACACCTGCCTGCATCGATTTCTGATTTCTTGCACCTTTACTTGCAAATCCGGAGATAATTCTTGTTGAATACCCGCTAAAGTAAAATCTACCAGGCCGGTAAAAAAAGGATTGATATCGGCTTTTTCTGTATTGCCATTCCAAGCATAGCGCCGATAGGAGGGAAAGCTTCCTGCGGGAAATACACTGCTTTCTACCCTTTGCTCTTGTTGCAAGGATTCAATCAGCCAGTAGCGCAAATCTTGGTGTTGAGCAAAACCGGAGAAAGAAAGTATACAACAGATTAAAGCCAATCCACCACCACCCGATTTCCTGAACAACCACCGCAGAAGAGTACAGGAAAACAGATTCATCGGAGCTAGTAGGTTGATAAGATTATTTAAGGATGCTGCGGCTGATAACGATGCGTTGCACTTCGCTGGTGCCCTCATAAATCTGGGTAATTTTCGCATCGCGCATCATTCTTTCTACATGGTATTCTTTTACAAAGCCATAACCTCCATGAATTTGCACGGCTTCGGTAGTTACCCACATGGCTGTTTCACTGGCCGCTACTTTTGCCATGGAAGAACTCAGGGTATAATCGAGGTGGTTATCCTTTTCCCAGGCTGCTTTCATACATAGCAAACGGGCTGCTTCTATACGTGTTGCCATATCAGCCAATTTAAACTGAATAGCCTGGTGATGCATAATCTCTTTTCCGAATGCCTTGCGCTGTTTACTATACGCCAATGAGAGTTCATAAGCACCACTGGCAATCCCCAACGCTTGGGCAGCAATGCCAATACGGCCTCCTGCTAATGTTTTCATGGCAAATGTAAAACCAAAGCCATCCGCCCCAATCCGGTTTTCTTTGGGAACTTTTACATCATTGAATAAAATGGTGTGCGTATCACTTCCACGAATCCCTAATTTGTTTTCTTTCGCACCAACTATAACACCCACACTATTTTTCTCTACAATAAAAGCATTGATGCCTTTACTGCCTTTTGCGGGGTCGGTTTGGGCAATTACCAGATAAACGGAGGCCGAAGATCCATTGGTAATCCAATTTTTGGTGCCATTCAGTAAATAGTAATCTCCTTTGTCTTCAGCAGTTGTTTGCTGACTGGTAGCATCACTTCCTGCTTCGGGTTCACTAAGCAAAAAAGCTCCTATATACAACTCATTGTCTTTAACTCCTCTTGCTAGGTGTTGCAGATATTTATCTTTTTGTTCCGCAGAACCAAATGTTTCTAAGCCCCAACAAACCAGACTATTGTTTACGCTCATACAAACACTGGTACTGGCATCTACTTTGCTGATTTCTTCCATCGCCAACACATAACTAATGGTGTCTAAACCACCACCGCCATTTTCTGGTGCTACCATCATTCCCATGAAACCCAGTTCGGCTAATTTCTTCACTTGCTCTGCAGGAAATCGCTGGTGCTCATCTCTCTCGATCACACCCAGGAAACATTCATTTTTGGCAAAATCCCTTGCTGCTTGCCGAATCATTTGTTGTTCTTCTGATAATTGAAAGTCCATTAATGCAATTTTTTACAAAAATAAGCTAACAAATGTTAGGATAAGTCAGTTTACCAAGAAATGACAATCATTTAATAATATTTTTTTTGCACCTGATAAAGTACTGCCTTATCGCGTTCGCTGAAACCCCGGGTAGAGTCTTGTAAAAAGTGTCTTTTGAAAGCCCGTTTGGCTGCTGAACTGTCCTTCATATCATACCCTATAATCCGCAGGGCCTGCAAATGATTAAAGTCAGCAGGGGCGGTAGTGGTAGGCTCATCGTACCAAAGTCCAAACCCTTGCTCTGCCAATAATTTCCAGGGGAAACGATAATTGGGGTCATTTTTTCGGGTAGGGGCAATATCTCCGTGCCCAATAAAATTGGCTACGGGTAGGGTATATTTTTGTTTCAATTGGGCCAATAAACTCAACAGGCTCTTCAACTGGAGACTGTCGAAAGATTCAAAACCGTTATTATCGAGTTCAATACCAATGGAGGCTGAATTAATATCAACCAAATTACCCCATCGGCTTACCCCGGCATGTGCTGCCCGAAGATAATCATTGAGCATATGATGAACAGTTCCATCTTTACAAATCACATAATGCGCACTTACCTGTGAAGCAGGCGTAGTAAATGTTTGCAGCGTTTGTGCACAAGCATTTTGAGCGGTATGGTGGATAATTACAAAGCTGGGTTTGCGCAAATTGAAATTGGTAGTACCCACCCATTTTTCGGGCTGCTGAATACTATCTGATACTGGAACTTCAGGTTGCTGGCGGATTGTTTTTACCAGTTCTTTGGTTTGTTGCCGATACACACGGTTGGTAGATTGGTAGGGATGGGGTGAACAAGCCATCCAGCCTACAAAAACTACTATCAGATAAATGTATTTTGATTGGAAACGTTGCATAGGAGTACTTTTAACAATTCCGGCAAAGGAAATCGGAAAGTGAATGTAGGTACCTAACTTTGAAAAAAAAAGAAAAAATGTCGATGCACCTAGGCAGAACCACTTTTGGAGATATTGCCAACCAAGGCAATGTATTAAGCAGAGCAGCAGTAATGCAATGGATTACAGATTGGGTAATCAATCCCCGCTTGCAGTTACACATGTTTCAGGTGGGTGAATTGATGAGATGTTGGGCCTCCGAAAAACTGAATTTATCCGAAGCCGATGCATGGAAATGGGAAATGGCTGGCATATTACACGATGCAGACTGGGATCAATGGCCGGATTCGCATTGCCGTAAAATTGTGGAAGCATTGGAAGAAAAGCAAATTGACCCTGAAATTATCAGAGCCATAGCTTCCCATGGTCACGTTCATTTTGGTGTAGAACCCGAAACCGCCATGGATAAAATGTTGTATGCATTTGATGAATTATCGGGATTTGTTCATGCCTATTCTCTAATGCGTCCCGGGGGATATGCCGACATGGATGTGAAAGGCGTAAAAAAGCGCCTCAAGGATAAAGCATTTGCAGCGGGTGTTTCCAGAGAAGATATTCGGGATGCTTGTGAAAGAGCCCAAATTGAGTTAGATGAGCTGATACAATTTATCATTCCCCGTCAGGCCGCATTTACCGCTAATCAATCTTAAATCACCCACCCCTATTTATATGCAAAAAATTATTTTATTACTGGTGCTCTGCTTGGTTGGCAGAACCGGTTATAGTCAGGAAGTGTTGCCCCTCCGAGAGCAATCGAAGTGGATAGACGACATGCTAAATGAGCGAATCGAGGGTGTATTACCCGGGTTGATGAAACGCGAGCAAATAGATTGTTGGGTGTTGATTTCTCGGGAATACAATGAAGATCCCGTGTTAAAAACCTTTTTACCGGCCGAGTGGTTGTCGGCAAGAAGAAGAACCATGCTGGTATTTTATCTGAACCCACAAACTGGTAAAATTGAGAAGCATGCCATAGCCCGCTATGCGGTAGGAAAATCGATACCGGCTTCCTGGGATATGCAAAAACATCCCGACCAATGGGATGCACTGGTACAATTGATTTCATCCAAGAATCCAAAAACCATTGCCATCAATTATTCGAATGATTTTGCCCATGCAGATGGTATCACCCATACGGAGTTCGATCTATTTAAAAAATACCTGCCGGATAGTCTGCGCAAGAAAATGGTTTCGGCAGAGTCACTGGCAGTTGCCTGGCTAGAAACCCGAACAGAAAGAGAGATAGCCATCTATCCCAAACTCATTCAATTAACGCATCAGATTATTCAGGAGGGATTTTCGGAGAAAGTAATTACCCCGGGTATTACTTCTACGGATGATTTGGTATGGTGGTTTCGGCAACGAATTCGAAATGCAGGATTGGATACCTGGTTTCATCCCTCTGTATCTATTCAACGCAAAGATTCGGTTGTATTCGATCATTTGAAAGCGTTTTCAGACCGCCCTCGAGAAGATATCCTGCAACCGGGTGATTTAATTCATGTGGATATAGGCATCAGTTATTTACGATTACAAACCGATGTGCAGGAACATGCCTATTTACTCCTACCCGGAGAAACGCAGGCACCCGCCTCTTTACAACAAGCATTTTCTAAAGCCAACCGTTTACAGGATATTTTAACCAGTCAATTCAAGTTAAACAGCACCGGTAATCAAATACTGCAACAAGCGCTAACGCAGGCGGCGGCAGAGAAAATAACAGCCAGCATTTATACCCATCCCATTGGTTTTCACGGCCATGCAGCCGGACCAACTATTGGATTATGGGATCAGCAGAAAGGGGTTCCCGGATCCGGAGATTTTCCCATGCACCTGCAAACAGCCTATTCAATAGAATTAAATGCAGCCAGTTATATTCCGGAATGGAAAAAAGAAATTCGCATCATGTTAGAACAGGATGGGATTTTTACAGCCGCCGGATTCCGCTATCTGGGAGGCAGACAAACACAACTTTGGTTGATACCCAGGCAGTAGTTCGTAACTGATGTTGATTTGTACTCCGAAGCGCATAGTCTCCTCTCCGCCTAGGCGGATCGAAAGACTATGCTGAGAATGAAATATCTTTAAGCATCTTTTCAACCCCTTTTTTTGGAGGATTAAATAATAAGTATGAAAACTATATTTTCATTTTTGATATTCTGTTGGTTTTTGATCGGTTGTAGCGTATCAAAGCCATTGAAATCACAGAATACCCAACTAACAGAGTATCTTGTAAACAACGTAATTTTGGATGGAAAGACTAGCGGAAATCTCGTTCTTTTTCCACTTAGTGCAAACGAGATTCCAAAAGATAATCCTACCCGTGAATTGCATTACTGGGAAATTATTGGTAAATATTATAAAGGAATGTCGAGAGAGGAAATAAAGAATGTTATCAACCAAGCCGTATGGTTAGACAGACCTTCAAAAGCCAACTATATCCATCTTTATTATCCAAAGCAAATGCCGGTTACTCCTGATGATTATAAATTACTAAATCGTCGGTTCAATGCCATTATATTTTTTGTCAGCAACCCGGTATATTCAAA
>CAIUKP010000075.1 GCA_903899675.1 uncultured Bacteroidota bacterium
AATTGAGTCTAAAGAAGGCAAGAACTATTTCGAAATAGAATATAGTTTAAAGGGTAAAACCAAAGAAGCCAAACTCGATCCAACAGGAAAAATAATGTAATTATAACTCAAACCACCGATTATACAGCTACCATTGCACTAATTAATTTTAATTTGGTGAGGCTGTATAATTGGTGGTAATTATAAAGCTTTTATGAAATTTTTAGGTATAATACTTATACTGATAAGTTGTTATTGCAATTTATCAGCACAAAATAAAACAGGATCAGTAAACGGAACGGTGATCGACAAAAAAACTGGACTACCCTTAGAATTTGCTTCCGTTCAATTATTAGAACCAACTAATAAAGTTGTTATTAAAACTGCTATCAGCAATAGAAAAGGCAAATTTAATCTAGATAGTATTGCACTCGGCAACTATTCCCTTACAGTAAATTATATGGGACTGATAGCTCCCCTACAAACTGTTTTGCTTACTTCAAATGCAAGTAAAATTGCGGTGGGTAATATCAATATGGATTTAATTTCCAATACACTTGAAGAGGTGAGTGTTACAGCAAAAAAGAATATGCTCAGTTCTACCGTAGGAAAAAAAGTGTACAATACTTCACAGGATATTATGGCTCAAACCGGTTCGGCAAGTGATATACTGCGAAATGTTCCCTCGGTAGAAGTAGATATTGAAGGCAATATTAGTTTGAGAGGTTCAGGGGCATTAATGGTGCTCATTAACGGAAGACCTTCGCCGTTGATGGGGAAAAATAGGGCTGAGGTATTGCAACAAATTCCGGCCAATACCATTGAAAGAATTGAAGTGATCACCAACCCTTCTGCAAAATATCGACCAGATGGAACTGCAGGTATGATTAATATCGTTATGAAAAAGAATACAAAAGCTGGCTTCAATGGGAATATTACTGGAAATATAGGTAACAAAGAAAGAGAAAATGGAAGCTTAAATCTCAATTATAAAACAAGTAAGCTAAATACTTTTGGTACTTATAGTATTCGCCAAGATGAACGAAATCGTTTTGGTAATACTAATCGAGAATTCACTGATTCACTTTCAAGAGCAACTACAGGTTTCTATACTGAAAATTATCGATCTAAAGCTAGACCATTGTCTCATTTATTAAGAGGAGGTTTTGACTATACCATCGACTCAATGAATAGCTTGGGGCTTTCTGGAAGTTATTTAAAAACTAATTTAGAAAGAAACGATTTATATGAACGAACTTTTTTTGATAAGAATATGCAAATCACGCAACGTTTAGATAGAAAACGTTATGCGCCTGCTGTAGAAAATGAAAAAGATTTTACTGCCTATTGGCAACACAATTATAGCAAGGAAGGAAAAGAAGTAAGGTTTGAATTTACTGCTTCATCTCAAAGTGAAGATGAAAAAAATTATTATACAAATGAATACTATTATCCAATAAAACAAACTATACCTGATAATAATTTTGTCTATCAAATTGAACACAATCAACAAGCCACGGTAGATTATGTAAATCCATTAGGGGAAGATGCTAAATTAGAACTCGGCTATGCAGGATCTTTCATTCAACAAGACATCGATTTTTTAACGGAAAACTACAATCCCTCCACTGGTATGGTTATTAAAAATCCATTGACTTCTAACCGTTTTAAGTTGAATCAAAAAGTACATGCAGTTTATGGTACATATTCCAATACCAGTGGCGAGTTAGATTACTCATTGGGCTTGAGGGCAGAACAATCATTCGTAGTAAGTAATTTGGTTACTAAAGATTCAATCATAAAAAATCAATACTTCAATATATTTCCTACAGTACAATTATCCTATAAACTTTCTAAGGGTGAATTACAATTAAATTATAGTAAACGTGTAAATAGGCCCGAGGGAGACGATTTAAATCCTTTTCCTGAATATATGGATCCAATTAATTTAAGAGCGGGTAATCCATATCTGTTGCCGGAGTTTATTCATTCATTAGAGTTTGGCTATCAGTTTAAGAATAAGCTATTTACTATCGTGCCGAGTATTTACTATAGGTACAAATACAATGGATTTACTTCTATCACTCAAAAATTGAACGATACTACCTTTTTAACCACTAGGCAAAATTTATCGAACGATCAGAATACTGGTTTTGAGCTAGTCGTTTCTGCAAAGCCAACAAAAACTATTACTGCTAATTTGAGTACTAATATATTTTATAATACCATCAATTTTGGAACAACTTCTGCTCCCGATAAAAAATCGATTTGGAGTAGTAATACCAACTTTAATGCAAGTGCTTCCATCACTAAAACCACCCTATTTCAATTCACTTGTATTTATAGGTCTGGGAGACAAACCATACAAGGATTTTTTCACCCGACTTTTGTAGTAAATATGGGGTTACGTCAAGATCTAATGAAAAACAAACTATCTGTTGTAGCCACGTTAAGTGATGTATTTAGTACTTTGAAACAAAAGGCAGATCTTACTACTAAATTCTTAATAAAAAATCAATTGACCAGTAGAGATGCGCAGGTGTTTTATATTGGCTTTAATTATCGTTTCGGTAAAACCACTAAAAAGGCGGAGGATAAAATGCAATTTGATAATGCATTGTAATTTTATGAAAAACTATAAACCAATTTTTATTTTAGCAATCAATATTTTATGAGCCAAAACACAAAGATTACATGTGAATTTTTATTATAGCAGTCCTGTTAAATTAGGTTGATTTTAAATTGGTAGGTATTTTTTTACTTCTCAACATAAAAGAACTCTCTAATCTATTTTCCAGGCATTTCCTCTTGTATAAAACTAGAAATTCATAAAATTTTCAACCATTTAAATGCACATAATAATCAATCTAAATGAGTAAACCCTCTTATTTTCTCGATTGGAGTACACTTTCTAATTTAAGGGCTTATCATTGAAGAAAAGTACAATCCGAAACCGAAAATTCACTGAATTTTCGTATTATTGGATACCGTATTCAACATTGCCTATGCATACAAAATTAGGTGGTGACGATTGCTGAAAACTGCCATGACGAATAACCCATTAGAAACTAAATTGCTAAACGATTGCATCAAGCGATTTATCGCCTATAAGCAATTAGGTGATCAAACCCTGCAAATACTTCCGGAGGAATATTTTCATGAACAGCCCAATCCGGAAAGCAATTCGATAGCCATCATCATTCAACACCTGCATGGCAATATGAAAAGCCGATGGACCAACTTTTTAACCGAAGACGGAGAAAAAAGCTGGCGGCAAAGGGATGAGGAATTTGAAGAACATCCCACATTATCAAAAGCACAATTACTTACGCTGTGGGAAGAGGGATGGCAGTGTTTATTAACAACATTAGAAAAGTTGGAACCTGCACAACTGCATCAAACCATTACCATTCGGGAAGAACCCTTGATTGTGTACGATGCGATATTGCGACAATTGGCACATTATCCTTATCATGTGGGTCAGATCGTTTACCTGGGCAGGTGGTTCTTGGGTAAGGACTGGCAAAGTTTAAGCATCCCCAAATTAAAGGGAGCCAGTGAAGCGTACCGGGCAGCCATTGCATCCGCACAAAAAAATAATCAATCCCCCAAATAAAAAAGTATGAAAAACAAATTTCATCCCCGCAGAGATTTTATCCGAACAACCGCAGCCGCAGCTGGATTAGCGTTATTCAATAGTAATCGTGCATCAGCAACTGAAACGCTATTAGCTCCTCCCCCTCCCCCACCTGCCGATCCGCGTATCCGTTTTTCGGTGATTAATATCAATCACAATCATATCTATGGTATGGTAGATGCCGTAACCCGTGGGGGCGGACAGTTGGTTTCGTTTTATGCCAAAGAAGCCAATCTAGTAGCTGAGTTCAGCAAGCGATATCCGCAGGCGAAGCTAGCCGGATCGCAACAGGAAATACTGGAAGATAATAGCATTCAACTGATCATGAGTTCGGGCATACCGGTAGAAAGAGCGCCGCTGGGAATAGAAGTGATGAAACATGGTAAAGATTATCTGGTAGACAAACCCGGTATCACCCAGCTAAAACAATTGGCTGCTGTAAAAAAAGTACAACAAGCAACCGGTCGCATCTACTCCATTATGTACAGTGAGCGATTCGAAAACAGGGCAACGGTAAAAGCAGGAGAACTCATCCAACAAGGTGCTATTGGAAAAGTGATTCAAACCATTGGTTTAGGTCCACACCGCATGAGTATTCCTTCCCGCCCGGAATGGTTTTTTGATAAACAATATTATGGAGGTATTATCACCGATATTGGCTCCCATCAGTTTGATCAGTTTTTATTTTTTACCGGATCCACCGAAGCCAGCATTGTTGCTTCTCAAATTGGAAATGTTCACCATCCCCAATATCCCCAATTCGAAGATTTTGGCGATGTGATGATCAAAGGGAATAAGGGAACCGGATATATTCGGGTGGATTGGTTTACACCGGATGGACTAAAATCATGGGGAGATGGAAGACTGACCATCTTGGGAACAGACGGATTTATTGAAATCAGAAAGAATGTGGATATTGCTGGTCCGGATGGCGGCAATCACCTCTACCTGGTAAATCAAAAAGAAACCCGTTTTATCGATTGCAATAAAGAGCCCCTACCCTTCGGGAAGCAACTGGTAGATGATATCCTCAATCGCACAGAAACCGCGATGCCACAGGCGCACTGCTTTTTGGCAACTGAATTAGCCTTATTAGCGCAAAAAAATGCGCAGGTAATCCGCAGTAGTGAATAACTCACCGATAAATTAAAACTATGGGCAAGTTGATTAGTAATAAAAGAATAGGTCAACTTATTTGCCTGTTTTTCTTTTTTCCAATTAGTATTTTAATGGGTCAATCCCAACCCGAAAAGCCGGAGCCGTATCGGCCTGCCATTCATTTTACGCCCAAAGAGTATTGGATGAATGACCCGAATGGATTGGTGTATTATGGTGGCAATTACCATCTTTTTTACCAATATTATCCCGGTGGTACAGTTTGGGGCCCCATGCACTGGGGGCATGCAGTAAGCAAAGATTTATTGCATTGGGAACATTTACCCATTGCCCTCTATCCCGATTCGCTGGGATATATTTTTTCGGGAAGTGTAATAGTAGATCACTTGAATACTGCGGGTTTGCAAGAAGGGAAAGAAAAAACCTTGATTGCAATTTTTACCTATCACGATTCCAAAGGTGAAAAAGCAGGTACGAGTACCTTTCAAACACAGGGCATGGCGTATAGTAACGATGGTGGTTTTACCTGGAAGAAATATGCCAATAATCCAGTGCTCAACAATCCTAGAAAAAAAGATTTTAGAGATCCGAAAGTGAGTTGGTATGCAAAGGAAAAGAAATGGATAATGACGTTAGCAGTGGGCAATCATGTAGAATTTTATAGTTCATCCAATTTGAAAGCATGGACATACCTCAGCAGCTTTGGGGAAAAAGAAGGGGCTCATGGGGGTGTATGGGAATGTCCAGACCTAATCAAAATGCAAGATGCTAGTTCTGGAAAAGAAGCTTGGGTGCTATTGGTAAGTATTGGTAATGGCGGACCCAATGGCGGCAGTGCCACCCAATATTTTACAGGAACATTTAACGGGAAAACTTTTCTTAATGACGAAAAACCTGAAATGGTTAAATGGGTAGACCAGGGAACGGATAATTATGCAGGGGTAACTTATTTTGATGCTCCCGGCAAACATCCGATTTTTATTGGATGGATGAGCAATTGGCAATATGCGCAACAGGTACCCACCCATCCATGGAGAAGTGCGATTACGATACCTCGTGAACTCACATTAATAAAAAACAGTAAAGGGTTTCACTTACTATCTCAACCAATTAAGCAATATACGAGCCTTTTAGAAATGGATATCAGTCAGCAGGTGAAGGATACAATCAGCTTGTCGGATGCCGCATATACTATGCAAGTAGATGCGGATTTAGTTTCCAATGATGTAAATGAAAACATTCAATTATTAGAGTGGAATAATAAATGGGGAGATACCCTTTCTCTTAAATACAATCCTGCTACAGCAGAAATCATACTCAATCGTTTACAAAGTGGCCCCGGAGATTTTAATCCCTCCTTTAACCGGATTATACGAGGTAAAAGATTACAAGCAAACGGTCGTTTATCTTTGCAGTTAATAGTTGATAGAAGTTCTATAGAAATTTTTGCTGATAAAGGTAGTTTAGTTATAACAGCGCTATTCTTTCCATCAAAACCATATCAATGGGTAAGGGTTACAAGTACTTCTTCTAAAATCAAAGCCATTTCAGCAAAGTATACAGCAATTAAACCCATATTGCAATCAGCAAACTAGATGTATGAGCCTTGGCGGAATGATTCGAGATATAGTAGACAATTCTTCACTTTCGTCTTTCGTTCGAATGTGTTTGTTTCGCTGGAATGTATTGCGCAATCAGTCATCCAATAACACATTCAAAAAAAATAATCCCGGATTCCCTATGCCACCGGATTCATTATTGTTTGAAACGGGCTCTCTACATTACAATAGCTACCAAAAGAGCGGACAAGAAGCGGCACATGAAATTGTATCGCTGTGCGAAGTATTTAGTAATTCCCCCACTCTATCTATCCTCGATTGGGGCTGTGGCACCGGCAGGGTAACCCGGCATTTACCAGAATATTTTCCCGGAGCCAAAATAACGGGTGGGGATGTAAATCCTTCCTGCATTCAATGGCTGCAAAACAATATTCAGGGCATAGAATGGATACAAAGCAGCAACGACCCTTTTGTTGAAACAGTTTCCGGAAAATACGACCTCATCATTGCTCTTAGTGTGCTTACCCATTTACCCGCAAACGAACAAGCTAACTGGCTCAATAAGCTATATGGTTTATTACAACCCCAAGGTTTGGTGTGGCTAAGTACGCATGGAAAAACTTACCTGCATCAGCTTACCCATCAACAAAAAAAGCAACTATCCGATCAAGGCATCCTTACCCTTGGAGCTGATAAAAAAGGAAGCCGGCAAATGAGAACCTATCATACCTATTTGGGTATGCAATCATTACTTGGCAGTGATTGGGAAATAGTGATGTACTATGATGGACAAAAATTTTCGGGCATACTCGGCGGTCAAGATGCCTGTTTATTAAAAAAGCTGCGCTGAATACCATGAGTATTTACAACGCAGCTTTTTATCTTGCAAATATGAAACTACTTCTGCTCCGCTATTTCTTTAGTCCGCTTTTCGCGATAGGCAGGATCTTTGGCTAATTTTTGTAACTCCGATACCGAAGCAATATAAATACTGCGTCCATGGGTACCCAACACAATTTCATTCTCCCGTGGATGAATTACCAAATCGTGCACCGGAACACTGTAGGGCAATCCCTTATTCCACATCATATAACTGACACCGCCATCAATACTAACATACAAGCCTCCATCCGTTCCCACATAAATCACATTATCCTGGGTAGGATCTTCCTTAACCACATTTACAGGCTCCTGGGGCAGATTGGATTGTATCGGCCGCCAATTTGCTCCATAATCATCACTTACAAAAACATAGGCAGCAAAATGGTCGTTGCGATAGCCATTTAAACTAGCATACACACGTCCTTCACTGTAAGCGCTGGCAGTAACCCGACTTACATATAATCCCTTCGGTAATTTTTTAGTAATCATCGTCCAGCTATACCCCCCATCCTTACTCACCTGAATATTGCCATCGTCGGTGCCGATATAAAGTAAGCCAAACCGAAGCGGACTTTCACTGATGGTACTTAGGGTTCCAAAGGGAACATCACCCTGCGCAGGATTCGAAGTTAAATCGCCACTCATGGCCATCATACTATCTCCCCGATTAAACGACCGGTGAAATTTATTACTTCCATAATAGAATACATCCTGTTGATGGCGACTTAACAAAATAGGCGTTTGCCAGTTATACCGTAAGGAAGGTTCTCCCAAATCGCGGGATGGACGAACAGAAGTTCCTCTGCCTGGATTACCCAGGGTTTGTCTGCTATACATGCCAAACTGAGAGCCACTATACACCGTTTTATTGTCGCGCCAATCTACCTGCACCTGCATTCCATCTCCGCCATTAATCGATCTAAAGGGATTCTCACCCGAATCGAACCAACGATAATTCTCCTTAGTGTTGCTAGAGCCAAACCAAGTACCATTATCTTGTAATCCACCATATACATTATAGGGCTTTGCCATATCAACAGCCACCGCATAAAACTGACCTACCGGTGGGGTATTTGCTTTAAACCAATGTTCGCCATTATCATAAGTGATATTGCATCCTCCATCATTCCCATTTATAAAATGTCCGTCTTTGGTTGCACTCATCCAAACTACGTGATGATCGGAGTGTACATTTTCTTTATTGATACTCTTGAATGTTTTTCCTCCATCCACACTCATCAACACATCTACCCCGGTAACTACTATTTTATTCTCTTGAATTGGGCTTACAAATATTTTACCAAAATAATAGCCATAGGTACTGTAAAGATTGATACCTTTTTCATGGGTTTTTGTCCAGGTTTTACCCGCATCAACACTCTTATACACTTGTGCCCCATAAATAGGTGTTTCGAATAGGGCGGTATTGGCATCATTCAGATAATCCCAAATTACTGAGGGCGGGAACCGATCATTGGCTACGGCCTCCTTAATTCCGGCTGCAGTATATTTTTGAGGAATGCCATTTCGGGGAGAACCAATAAATGCTTGTAATTTCTTATTATCCAAAGCTGCAAAACTTTCTTTCGTAAGATTTTGAAAATCACTTAATACATAACGAGAAGTGTCTGTATTTTTTTTGGCCGTATCTGGTTGTCTGAAGTTATTGTCAACAATAGCATATACCACCGAAGGATTCTTTGCAAATACAGCCACGCCAATTCTACCTACCCCGTCGCCATTGGGAAATCCACTCCCTTCTCCAGAAATCAGTTGCCATTGATCTCCCCCATTGGTTGACTTATAAATGCCGCTGGTTTTTCCAGATTCTACTAGGTTGGAGGCCGAACGGGTTTTGAACCACATAGCCGCATACAATTCGTTGGGATTAGCTGGATTGATATCCATCTCCACGGCTCCAGTATTATCATCCACATACAACACCTGCTTCCAATTTTGTCCGCCATCGGAGGTTTTATAAACACCCCTCTCTTTATTGCTGGAATATAAATGCCCCAGAGCAGCTACCCAAGCAATCGATTCATCGGTAGGATGCAGCAGAATTTTACCAATATGGTGGCTCTCAGGTAATCCTAGGTATTGCCAGGATTTTCCATTGTTATTCGAGCGATAGATTCCCATACCCGCGTAAGAAGAACGACTGCTGTTCACTTCACCGGTGCCTACCCAGATAGCCCGCGATTTCCAGTTTACCGCAATATCGCCGATGGTAAGGATGTCGGTTGAATCGAATATGGAAACAAAACTTTGTCCATTATTAATCGTATGCCAAAGCCCTCCGGTGGCATAAGCTACATAAAACTCAGTGGGGTCGGCTGGATTTACATCCACATCTACAACCCGACCACTCATAACAGAAGGACCCACATTTCTAAAGGGCACTTGGTTTACCAATGATTGAGCAGCGAGTGCTTTTCTTTGAGCAGAAACGGTTAAACGGTCAGCTGCGGAAGTGGGTTTTACCTGCGCCCAACTGTTGGCAGTAATGAGCAAAACAAGGCTTAACAATAATTTTGGAATAGCGTTGCGCATTTTTATAATAAATTTAGGGTACAATTTACTCAATATGTGGTGTAGATGGCTATTCGGAATACTTTTATTTTCAACAGGCGCTACTGCTCAATATAAATCATTTATTAAGGGGGTGCATGGCGATTCTATCAATAAGGTAGACATGAATAACCTAAAACAGGGGAAATGGGTAATTCGGGTAGCCCCACTGCGTGGAAACCCCGGATATGAAGAAGAGGGCTATTTTAAGGATGACCTCAAACAAGGCACTTGGAAAAGCTATAATTTGATGGGCGATAAAATTGCAGAAGAGGTTTTTCGCAATGGAAATAAAGACGGAAGGTGCACCTATTATAGTGTAGCCGGCATGATACGGGAAGAATTCTGGAGAGCCCCCAGAAAATTAGACCAGCCATACGATACCATCATGGTTCCAGATCCTGGTACCCCCAATAAATATAATCGGGTAATTATTCGCAATGAGGGCCATTCCATTAAACACGGCACCTGGCGTTATTTCGACCCCGTTTATGGCAAAATCATTGCTGAAGAAAAATATTATCTGGATGACTTAGTGGTGAATAAAAACGAAGAGATGGAACAACCGGTAGACACCAGTGCAAAAAAAAGACAAGTATTGCCGAAAATTCCGGAGGCTCCCAGATTTGGTAGTAAAAGCCGAAATAAATCGGTTATACAATAATACCCCTTAGTTTTCCTTCCGCTGTTTCTTGAACAAGTTACTGATATAAAATAACTGATAATCGATTGCATTATCCCAGTAAGGCCAATTGTGCTCTCCCGGCCGCTCGAGGTATTCGTGTGGGATCTTTAACCGCAACATTTTTTCGTGTACTGCCCGATTCATGGGTAATACCCTATCTTCTGTTCCGCAATCAATTAAAATATGCAGCGAATCCTTCGGATATTGTTCAATTACATTTAAAACACTCCAGTTATTCCAATAAGAGGCGTTGGTAAGCGTATCTCCCAATCTTTTCTCTACATTATAGCCTTTTCTGATAACAGTAATATGCAAGGCTCCACTCATACTGCCCGAAATACTAAACCGGTCGGCATGGCGAAATGCCAAAAACAGGGAACCATGGCCTCCCATGCTTAACCCGGTAATCGCCCTGGCTTCGCGAGAAGGTATGGTATTGTAATGACTGTCGATATAATCCGGAACTTCCATAGAAACAAAGGTTTCGTATTTAAAAGTAGAATCTACCGGACTATCGAAATACCAACTGGTGGAAGCGCCATCCGGACAAACAATCATCAATTGATATTGGTCGGCAAGTTGTTGAATATGGGGCACTTTTTGAATCCAGTTAGCATAACTACCCCCTGCACCATGCAAAAGATATACCACTGGAAAACGGGTGGACCTTTTAACCGAAGGCTTTATCACCACGGTTTTGATAGCCTTGTGCATACTGTTACTATAAATTTCAATAGTATCTACCTGGGCTGCCTGAAGCGTTCCTGCTAACAGAACTGCTGAAATTAAAAGGGGGAAAAACTGTTTCATAACAAAAAAATAAAAGGGTTCTGTTTCCAGAACCCTTTATGATTAAATTAAACGATTATTTCTTTTGCTGAGCTGCCTGCATAGGATTGATGCCTTGTTGTGCACCACCTCTTCCTCCGGGAATTCTGCCCTTGAAAATGGCAAACTTAGAATCCTCCGGTACCCGAGGCCAGGTATTGTTGCCTTCATTAATATCTGCCGTTTCACGCATAGGATCTAGCTGAATTTTTATGGCTTTTTTAGTAGTCATAAATACTTTGCTAACAGCATTCTCATTTTTGCGCCAGATTTGTGCGGGAATATTTTCTTTCATTTTAGTTCCATCTTCAAAAGTAAATTCCACAATCACCGGCATTAATAATCCCCCTTTGTTTGAGCAATTCACTTCATACAAATGCATGCCTGCATACCGGGCTTTTTCTGCATCGGTTAATGGCTCAGGAGTTGCGGGAGATGGCGCAGGCTGACGGGTAACTGAATCATAAGACTCCAGTCCTCTATCATACCGCCAGTAAAAATCCCTCAGGGTTGTATCTACATCAGAAAGGAATAAAATATTTTTATCCGTTCGGTTGCGCACTTTAGAAATATCTTCAAAGGAGTTAACCAATGGCTTGGCTATTGCCCTACCATCACCTGCACCGGGACCACGACCTCTTCCCCCCATCATACCCATACCGCCAGCGGTACTTGCATTAGGATCAAAGATGGCATGACGCACACTGTCGAGCGAAATATCGCAGGCTTCAATACCATAAAACCAACCGCGCCAAAACCAATCCAAATCCTCACCACTTGCATCTTCCATAGTTCTGAAGAAATCGGCAGGCGTTGGATGCTTAAAAGCCCATCGGCGGGCATATTCTTTAAATGCCTCATCAAATAATTCACGGCCCATTATAGTTTCCCGTAAAATATTCAAACCGGCAGAGGGCTTTGCATACGCATTGGATCCTAAACTGATAATGTTTTCACTGTTCGTCATAATAGGCTCCAACTGATCTTTCGGCAATTTCATATAATCTACAATACCAAAAGCTGGGCCCCTTCTTGAAGGGAATTTATTGTCGTATAACTCTTCAGTCAAGTATTCAACAAAGCTATTCAAGCCTTCATCCATCCAAGTCCACTGACGCTCATCGCTGTTTACAATCATGGGGAAGAAGTTGTGCCCCACTTCATGTATAATTACTCCCACCATTCCGTTCTTTACAGATTCACTATACGTTCCATCTTTTTCGGTACGGCCATTATTAAAGCAAATCATAGGATATTCCATACCATTACTTGCCTCAATACTTTGGGCAACCGGGTATGGATAAGGAATAGAGAATTTGCTATAGGTTTTGATGGTATGCGCTACCAATTTGGTAGAATACTTGCGCCATAAACCGTAGGCTTCTTTTGGATAGGCGCTCATGCACATTACTTTCTTTCCTTCTACATAAGCAGGCATGGCATCCCAAACAAATTTGCGACTTGATGCCCAAGCAAAATCGCGTACATTATCGGCTTTGAATACCCAGGTTTTGGTGGCTTTACTTTTTTGTTTTTCTGCAGCAGTGGCTTCATCCAAGGTTACAATTTCAACCGGCTCTTTAGCAGTTTGTGCCTTATTCCAACGGGCTTGCTGGGCAGCTGTTAGCAATTGCGGATAGTTCTGGCACTCGCCGGTTGCCATCACCACATGATCGGCCGGTGTGGTTATTTGAACGGAATAGTTTCCAAATACCAGGGCAAATTCTCCGGTTCCGGCAAACTGATGGTTCTGCCATCCCTGAAAATCGCTGTAAACACACAAACGGGGAAACCACTGCGTGATGGTAAACAAAGCATTGGCATCCTCCGAGAAAATCTCATATCCACCCCTACCAAAAAATTGATAGCGATTGGTTACTTTGTAGGTCCAGTCGATAGAAAAAACAAATTTTTGACCGGGCTTTAAAGCAGCAGGTAAATTCACCCGCATCATGGTTTTATTTATCCGATAGCTAAGCGGCTTACCGGTGGTAGCATCGATTATTTTTTTAATGAGTTCTCCATTTCCATTATCAGATCCAGCATTTGCCATCTGATCGAGCTGACCAGTAGTATACATTCGGCTCAGATTAGAACTGCTTTGATAGTTGGCATTATTCACCGAGCTATGCTCATTTTCATCTAGTTGTAACCAGAGATAAGTAAGTGCATCAGGAGAATTATTATAATACGTTATAGTTTCAGAACCCTTGATAGAAAAGTTAGGCTCATCTAATTCGCATTTGATTACATAGTCGGCACGCTGTTGCCAATATTTAGGACCGGGAGCTCCGCTGGCGGTTCTGTATTCATTTGGGGTAGGTAAAATCGTTCCCAATTGTTCAAACCGGTTACCGTGGTTAGATCCGGGGTTGTTCATGATATTTTGTGCAAAAAGTGAATGCACGAAAAACAGGGAAGAAATCAGTAAAAATCTTTTCATTTTAATGGATTAAGAAGTTTGCACGTTGAATGGCCATTTCTAGTGCCAAGGCACCAATAGCACCGGAAAAATACAAAATATATTCTCTTCTGCTACATCGAAATAAATAAACGGCAAGTAGTGAAATAATAAGTAATATGAAAACGATCGCCAGTTGTCCCCCTTCCAGCCCGAGATTGAAAGCCAATAACCTAGGAACAATCTGTTCAGTTGTGCCCAATAAACTTTTCAGGTAATTACTAAATCCCAAACCATGGATGCAGCCAAAAAACAAGGCTAGGAAATAAATTAACGGAAAACGGGTTTGAAAAGTGAATTTTTTAACGGCCAAATTGCTGATTGCTGTTAACAAGATAGTTACCGGTATCAGCAATTCCACCCAATTGGTAGAAACGGTGATAATATCCAGCACGCTTAGCGCAAGGGTGATGGACTGGCCGATGGTGAACGCAGTAACCAAAATCAACACTTTCTTCCAATCGGCAAACTGATAACGCAGGCATAAAGCAGCAATAAATAAGATATGATCGATTCCCCGTAAGTTGGCAATATGCTGAAAGCCAACTTCGAGGTACAAGCTAAAATCATTCATTTGTAGATAAGATAAATATTAGTGAATTTTGTGCCATGACGAGTATGGTAAAGATAGTAATTCAGCCCTTAGTTGCCATGTGGATGCTGCTATTTCATCCCTTTTATGTTTCGGTTATTGAAATTCAGCACAACGAATCTGCGGCAACCGCCGAAATCAGTGTTCGGATATTTACGGAAGACCTAGAACAAACCCTGCGCAAACAAACCAATACGCCCATCGACCTCGTTTATCCCAAAAACAAAACCTTGGTGGATAAACAGGTGAGTGCGTATATCCGTCAAAAACTGCACCTCACCATTAATGGAAAACCCTGCGAGTTACAATATATTGGATATGAAATTCAGAAAGAAAGTATCTGGTGTTATTTTGAAATTCCCAATATCACCCAATTAAAAACGCTGGAGGCAGACTGCAACCTGTTATACGAGTTTGTGAATGTGCAAACCAATATTTTTCATGTAAAAAAAGGGAAGTTAGAAACCAGCAAGAAGCTGGATTATCCTGCCAGTCACCTAAATTTCACCTGGTAAACGGGTAATCATCTTTTTAGTGTTACCAACACCTTATCTATTCGGTGGTGATCCATATCAACAATCTCTAACTGAAATATTTTCCAATTGAGCAGATCGCCGGTGGAGGGTATTTTTTCTAATTGATGGATAATAAATCCTGCAAGCGTATCAAACTCCTGGTCGCCTTCCATCATCCATTCGGTTTTATCGAACTTATCTAGAAAATCATAAAAGGGAATTTGGGCATCTACCAGATAGGTTCCGTCTGTTCTTTCAATAATTTCAAACTCCTGATCTTCTTCCTGAGGGATATCTCCCACGATGGCTTCGAGGATATCATTCAGTGTAATCAAACCCTGAACCGATCCATATTCATCTACAATAAAACACTGATGAATTTTGGTTTCCCTAAATTGCTCCAGCACTTGATAGGCCGTAAGATTTTCTGGTACATACATAGCTGGGCGCATTACCTGTTGTACGGTTTGTTCGGGCCGCGCGGTAAACAGGTCTTTGATAGAAACCATCCCCTCTATTTGATCGATATTTTTATTACATACCGGATAAACAGAATGAACTACTTCGGTTAATCCTGCTTTGGCAACGGCAACTGTATCATTAGCCGGCAACCAGATAATATCAGAACGATGCGTCATTAAGGAGGTGATATTCCGGTCGCTCAAATGAAAAACCCGTTCGATGATTTCCTGTTCGGCTTCTTCAATAGCACCATGCTCGGTTCCTTCACTAATAATAGCTTTGATTTCTTCTTCGGTTACCTGATTTTCATTAGAATGAATACCCAGTAATTTCATAATCAATTGGGCAGATTTACTGAGCAACCAGATAAACGGATACGTAATTTTCATCAGCAAATGCATCGGCTTGGCCATCATTTTGGCAATGCCTTCGGGATTGCTGAGTCCAATACGTTTTGGCACCAATTCTCCCAGCACCATAGAAAGATAAGTTAGCAAAACTACAATAAGAATGGTAGCCAGCGCAGCACTGTAGGGTTGTAAAATGGGAATGCCCGATAACCATTTTTGCAAGGGTGCTTTAAAATTATCACCTGAGTAAATGCCGGTAAGCACACCAATAAGGGTAATACCAATTTGCACGGTTGATAAAAATCCGTCGGGGTGATTGGCCAGCTTTAATGCGCGGGCAGCATCTGCATCGCCTTTGGCAGCTTGAGATTCTAATCGTGCTTTTCGGGAAGAAATCAATGCGATTTCAACCATTGAGAATAAACCATTCAGCACAATCAAGGCCAATATTATCAGGATATCAGTTATCATTAGTAAACGAAGTTAACAATTTGGCATCAAAGCTTGCTGCTAGGGGATATTTGTACAATGGCATACTTTCCACAAATCGAATCACGGGTTGCCGGATTCAAGAATTCGGGGGTAAGCATCGAAACTCCATAATTGAACCCTTGATGAACTATTTGTGAGCCAGGATAATGCAGCTGAAGCACCGGAACACTATCCATTACGGTGATTATGTACTGTTTAGTTTGCAACAACCTCCAATCATGCGTATTGGGAAAAATATGGCGGCCATAAAAATATAGGGAGCGTCCGGCATCCGGACCAAACACCATCATCTTCTCTTTTGGTAAGGACTGCTTATTTATAAATTCAGCAGCATCATTGCCCATTTGGAACTTCAACACATTCGGATAAAAAGCAGTACTTAAAAAAATATTTACGCCAACAGTGGTATAAACGGCCAGTATCACTAAATAGGGCGTTTTGCGTAACCGAAAAATGAAAAACAAACACACCAACCCTCCTATTATCGAAAGTACCTTTACCCATGGCGCTAAAGCTGGGAATGCCCAGAAAAGTAAGGCAATCAGCGCCACCCAGAGTACCGCAAATAGAATGGTATGAAAAAGGGTAAAGAACCGACTGATTTTTTTATAGGCTTCTGCTTGCAACAATTGAAATAAAAAATGTGCAGTTACAATAGCGGCCAATGGAAAAACCACAAATATATAATGGGGCAATTGATATTGGCTTCTAGATAATACTAAATAAGTTACAATAAACCCTCCCGGAGCAATCCACTCCTGTGTTAAGTTGATTTTACCCCGATAATTAATCAGCAAATACACTCGCCAAATTAGTCCGGCTGAAAATAACACAATCCAAGGAAGAAAACTCCAGAGCATATTTTCGAATAGAAAACTGAAATAGCTCATTTCATGGAAATAATTTTCTCCGGTAAATCTGCCAAAACTTTGCGTCCAGAAATAAAAACGTAATCCCGATTGTATAGGTATTCCATTGATTAATTTGCCGGGTTGTAAATCGTATTGCTGATACAGCCCTATGCACATAGGAAATAGTAGTAATCCCACGCCTACTATCACGAGTATATATTCAATTTTAAAAAAGGGTTTCCATTCTCTTCGCAAAATAAAATGGGGGGCAAAGGCAAAAGCAGGCACCAACAAAGCAATCGGGCCCTTGGTAAGCATACCACCGGCAATGGCAATGGTTGCAATTAAAAAAGATCGCTTTCGGTTGCTCTGATACCAATCGGCCAGTTGCCAAAGGCTAAGGGTTACCCACCCCATAAGCATGGTATCACATCGCACATCATGGGTAATTAAAAAAAGTGCCTGGGAGGAAGCCAACACAATTGCACTTAACCGGGCTATTTGCTGATTGTAAAACAATCGTGCCAATTGATAGGTAGCCACAACCGATAACATAGCAAATAAAAGAGAGGGTAAGCGAAATGCCCAAGTACTTACGCCAAATAACCACATAGAAAAAGAGGAAAACCAAAAAAGCAAAGGAGGTTTATCTAAATAATCTTTACCAACATCAAATACCTGTAAAAAACTTTTTCGCTCAAGCATTTCACGACTGATACTGGCGTATTGACTGGCATCGATATCCATTAAGGGAATGGCGAAAAATCCGGCAAGCCATCCCAGTAAACAAATGAACAGTAGCCAATGAAAAGTTGAGCGATTAATCATTTGGGTTACTATTTAAAAAGGGTAATCCGCCTAAGCGTTGCAAATATAAACGGGCTGTGCAAAACCCAATTCCTGAACCTAGCAATGCACCACCTACAATATCTAACGGATAATGAACACCTACATATACTTGCCCATAAGCCACGGAGCCGGCCCATAGGAACAATATCCAGCCATAGCCCTTTAACCAGTTCTGTAAAGTTATCATTATAAAAACAGCGATGGCAAAATGGTTGGTTGCATGGGAGGATGTAAAACTATACCCAGCACCACAACCATCCAGTAATAATCGAACCGAACCTGCTAATTCCGGTTCGTTGCAGGGGCGCAATCGGGCAAAAAGGGGTTTAATAATTGAACTGCTGATTTGATCGCTTAGCAAAATAGTTATCACTGCCATAGCGATCCAGGGCAAACTGCTTTTTTTGCCATTCGCAATTACAAATATCAGTAGAAACAGATAGAGGGGCGTCCAAGTAATCGACTCACGCCACCAGGGAAAAATGGCATCCAGAAAAGGATGGGATAGTTGCTGATTAATAAGGGCAAACAATTTTCTATCGGCCCGAATTAACCATTCCGGTGCTGCCAATAACAAGCTGTGTATGGGCGATCCCATTAAAAACATGGTGTAAATATAGGGGTAAGTATTGGGTTGCCAAATGAGGTATGCAGTTCAATATAAGGGAACATGATCACTGTTTAGTTGCTATTAAAATCAGCCGGTCGGATTGTTGCCCATCGAATGGATTCAATTGGTAATCTCCAAAAATTTCCTGAATCTGCAACCCACTATATGCCAGCATATCCGAAAAGTCGTGTAAGGTGAATTTGGCTACTTTTTCGGTAAACAAATGCCGCAGTGAACTCCCGGAAGCATCTTTAATTTGAATTTGCTTATAAAAATGAAGTTCATCCTGCCATTTGGCAATTTGAAAGGTGATCTGATCCGACTCCTCTTGCAGAAAAGTCTGCGGTAATTCACGGGCGGCTTTAGCTACATTGATATAATCGATTACCAATTTTCCCCCTTTTTTTAAACTGCCGGCCAATGATCGGATGGCGTTATCATGTTCTCTGCGGGTTCGGAAATACCCGAAACTGGTAAAAAAATTAAACGCAAAATCAAAATAATTAATCCAAAATGGCATGCGCATGTCGTGCTGATAAAAATGCAGGTGATCATTTTCCTCTTCCAAAGCAGCTTCTATGGAAGCAGCCGACAAATCAATGCCGGTCACATCAAATCCTAATTCAGATAAAACTTTACTATGTCGGCCTTTACCGCAGGCTACATCTACCATTCGCTCACCTGCACGGGGTTGCAAATGAGCGATTAACTTTCTGATAAAGCCCTCAGCCTCTAGTTCATCCCTATGCTTATATAGTAAATGATAATAATCTGAATTAAACCAATCCTCAAACCAGTTGTCGGTAACCATAGGGTGCAAAAGTACATCCTTCCCCCACAAAAAAAATTGAATTACCTTTGCACGCATTTAAAATACTTACCTATGGCATTAATTAAGAGTATTTCGGGCATTCGGGGAACAATTGGTGGAACACCTGGTATATCTTTAAGTCCGCTGGATGTAGTTCGCTTTTCAGCTGCTTTTGGAACCTGGCTGCTGCAACAGGGATCTGCCAAACGAATAGTAGTGGGTAGAGATGGCCGTATCAGTGGCGAAATGGTGCAACAATTGGTGATGCAAACACTTTTGGCCCTGGGGATTGATGTGATGGATGTTGGCTTAAGCACCACCCCTACCGTTGAAATGATGGTTGTTCATCAAAAAGCCGGGGGAGGAATCATTATCACTGCCAGCCATAACCCCCGCGAATGGAATGCCCTCAAATTGCTCAATCACCGAGGAGAATTTATAAGTGCCGCCGACGGGGCCTCCGTTTTAGCAATTGCCAGTGCTGATGCCTATCATTTTGCCCCAGTAGACGAACTGGGTGAGATTACAATACATACTACCGCTATTCAGGAACATATTGAAGCCATTCTGCAATATCCTCTGGTAGATAAAGCAGCTATACAAGCCGCCAATTTCTCTATTGTGGTAGATGTTATCAACAGCACTGGCGCCCTATCCGTTCCTCCTTTATTGGAGGCGCTGGGTATTGCCCCGGAAAACATTACCCTACTGAATGGGGAAGTAACTGGAAAATTTTCGCACAATCCCGAACCCCTTCCCGAAAACTTAACTGAACTATCCAGGGCAGTTAAAAACCAGGGAGCTAGTTTGGGTATTGCAGTTGATCCCGATGTAGACCGGCTTTGCTTTGTATGCGAAGATGGTAGCTTTTTTGGGGAAGAATATACCCTGGTAGCGGTAGCGGATTATATTTTAGGCAGGAGAAAAGGCAATACCGTGAGCAATTTATCCAGTACCCGTGCTTTAAAAGACGTAACCCTCCGCCATGGCGGCAACTATTTTGCCAGTGCAGTGGGAGAAGTAAATGTGGTTGAAACCATGAAGGCCAATGAAGCTGTTATTGGAGGGGAAGGAAATGGAGGCATCATCGTTCCCGACTTCCATTACGGACGAGATGCACTGATAGGCATTGCACTTTTTTTAAGTCATCTCGCCCGCGAGAAAAAAACTATCCAACAACTCAGGAATACCTACCCGAATTACTTCATGAGCAAGAATAAAATTGAGTTGAAAGAAGGGTTAGACTTACAAGAAATTTTTAAAGATTTACAAGAAAAATATAAAAATTACCCGGTTAATACGATAGATGGATTAAAAATTGAT
>CAIUKP010000076.1 GCA_903899675.1 uncultured Bacteroidota bacterium
ACTTTTCGGCGCCTCCTCTATAGACTGCTTTAATTTCTGATCTCCCGACCATTCCATATTACTCTGCCCGCCACAAACCCAAACTTCGCCAATTAACACATCTTCCAATACAATGGTATTGTCGCCCTGTATAGTAACCGTATAAGGACCACCTGACCTAGGTGTTTTTATTTTCAACTGCCAGGTGGCCCCACTACCGGTTTGGGTAGTATAGGTGGCTGTGTCCCAACCCACTTTTACAACAATTTTTTCGCCAGGGTTTGCCCAGCCCCATATAGTAACAGACGACTGCTGCTGAAGAACCATGTGCGAACCAATAATGTGTGGAAGCCGAAATTTGCCATGCGCAACTAAATGGAGCAATACTGTTAAGACACATATCACATATTTTTTCATGCCCGAATTAATTAGATAAATACGCTTACCTGCATATTCGTTGGTAAATTACAATAATGAACTGAGAAAGAATGCACAGCCAACCAGGAATGCTTTAAAAAATATTTCAGTAGTTGCTTTTCAATCCTCTAAATTCTATATTACTTAATTTGAAGGCATAGAATGCATACAGAAAAAATCCTGTAAAGCAATTAAGTGATTGCTAATGATATTATCCAACTGACGCACAATCAGTTTTAAATGTGCTAAAGGATTTGAAAGTTAATAGTCCGTTAGCTTTTTAATACAGGCATCCAATCGTTCAACAGCCAGAAAGTTTTTTTCGAGTGTGGTATTAAAAGGTATCGGAGTATCTAATGAGGCACACCGCATGATAGGTGCATCCAACAACTCAAAGCAATGTTCTGATGCCCATGCTGCAATCTCACCGCCAATACCTCCGGTGAGTGAATCTTCGTGTAGCAAAAGCAATTTGCCGGTTTGCTTGATTGCTGCCCGAATGGCACTATAATCAAGCGGCAGCAAGGTTCTCAAATCTAGAATATGTAATGAATTTTCGGGATGCGCTTCCTGATAATTACTTGCCCAATGAACCCCGGCACCGTAGGTAATGATGGTAATATCATTCCCTACTTGAATCAAATTTGCTTCTCCTAAGGGAAGTTCATAATATTCGTCGGGTACGGGGTCGGAAACACTTCTATATAATGCCTTGTGTTCGAAAAACAGCACTGGATTGGGATCTTGTATAGCTGCATTCAACAATCCCTTCGCATCAAATGCACTGGAGGGATACACCACTTTTAATCCCGGTACATGCGTAAACCAGGCTTCATTACTTTGAGAATGAAAAGGTCCGGCACCTACCCCTGCACCCGAAGGCATTCGAATTACTACCGGAGCGGATTGCCCCCAGCGATAATGAATTTTAGCCAGGTTATTTACAATCTGATTAAACCCCACCGTAACAAAATCGGCAAACTGCATTTCCATTACACTGGGTATTCCTTCGAGTGCAAGACCCAACGTAACACCTACTATGGCACTTTCGCAAAGGGGCGTATTGCGTACCCGATGATTGCCAAATTTGGCTGCCAGCCCTTCCGTTACTTTGAATGCACCCCCATATTCGGCAATATCCTGCCCCATCAATATCAGTTCCGAATTTTTTTCCATGCTTTGCCACAGCGCTTCACGGATGGCATCTAACATTCTTTTTATGGGCACTTCCGAATCTCTGGGGTCGGGGGCTGAAATAGCCACAACATCCAAAGTTCGGGCAGCATATACATCTGCAATTTCTTCTTCACTATTGGCTACCATTGGAGCAACCTGATCGGCTAGCAATAGTTCCGATTCGATATAGGCTTTGAACTCGTGACGTATTGCAGCCACTTCCATTTCGGTAATTACTGACTCAGCGATCAAAAACTGTTCATAGTTTTTAATGGGATCTTTTCTGCCCCACTCTTCCATCAATTCTTTGGGAACATATTTTGTGCCGCTGGCTTCTTCATGTCCGCGCATGCGAAAAGTCATGCACTCTATCAAATAAGGCTTTCGCTCGCGCAAGCAATATTCCCGAACCCCTCGTATGGTATCATGTACCGCTAAAATATTATTTCCGTCAATTACTACACTTTCCATTCCATATCCTCGGGCCTTATCGGCCAGTTGCTCGCAGCGAAATTGCTCATGCACCGGTGTGCTTAATCCATACCCATTGTTTTCGATGATAAAAATTACGGGCAAATCCCAAACAGCCGCCACATTCAGGGCCTCATGAAAATCACCCTCGCTTGTTCCGCCATCACCGCTAAATGCCAGTGCAATTCGTTGCTCATTTTTCAGCACATGCGCCAAAGCAGCTCCATCGGCCAGGGCAAGCTGGGGGCCCAAATGAGAAATCATCCCACAAATATGGTGTTCCCGACTGCCAAAATGAAAACTGCGCTCCCGACCTTTGCTATAACCCTCTTTATGTCCCTGCCACTGCTGAAAAAGCTTATGTAAGGGCATTCCCCTTCCGGTAAATACACCCAGATTTCTATGCAGGGGCATAATCCATTCATTGGATTGCAGGGCAAGGGTAGCGCCTACTGCAATGGCTTCCTGACCAATGCCACTAAACCACTTACTTATTTTTCCTTGGCGCAATAGTACCAGCATTTTTTCCTCTATCATCCTGGGCAATAGCAATTGCCGGTACAAATGAATGAGTGCTTCGTTGGTATATTGATGGCGGTTAAACTGCATGAGAAAGTTTCTTTTACAAATCTACAAGTTGTAGTGGTTAGAAAAAGGATAATTTACTCCACAAAAAAACCACCGGATTGGGGTGGTTTTTGAATTCGTTAGGGGGATATATTGATTAATCTCTTCTAGCAAGTTTGCTCAGCAAGCGGAGGATTTCCATATACAGCCAAACAATGGTAACCATCAATCCAAAAGCACCATACCACTCCATATCGGCTGGCAATCCGCGCTCGGCACCTTTCTCAATCATGTCGAAATCTAAAATCAGGTTAAGGGCTGCAATGGCCACTACAAACAAGCTGATACCGATGCTCAGTAAGCTGCTGTCGCTCATAAAACTTACGTTCACGCCAAACCAACCCAGTATCATGGTTAGCAGATAGAACAGGGCAATGCCCATCGTAGCACTGATAATTACAGAACGAAACCGCTCGGTAGCCCGGATTACCCGGAAATTATACAGCAGAAAAACTGAAATCGCCACACCAAAGGTTAACCCAACGGCCTGCATAATAAGACCAGGATATTTCTCGGCAAACATCTCGTTGAATAAAACAGATATACCGCCTATAAACAACCCTTCTAAAATAGCATACAGGGGAGCGATGTATTTTGCCCAGCCTGGTTTAAATATAATGGCAAAAGCCATGATTAGTCCGCCAAAAACACCCACCATCATCAGGGTTTGTGTAGTAGCCGGCTTGCCTTCCTGAAATAAATGCCAGTTAAAGGCAGCGGAAGCAATCAGCATCACCAACATAAAGCCAAATTTGTTGATGGTACCGCGAACCGTCATGATACCTTGGCGGGCAGCATCCAGCTCAAGCCCCTTATTGAACATTTTTTCTGTAAGCGTAGGATTTCCAGATTCAAATAAAGCCATAATTCAAATTTTTTATGATTACAAATATACAAAAAAAATAGGCGGTTTCCAGGGGATTTTCCTCGGAAAATTGTTAAAACGTATGAGCGGTGATCGGGGTAGATTTAGACACTCCCGGATATTGATCAATGGTTTGAAAAACAACTTCGGGCTGCTGTTTTAGCAAAAAAATATATCGCTGTAGCGATGCGGAATCGGCTGGGTGGTAAAACATCCGGTCGTGGGATAATAAAACCAGGTGACGGGGAATGCGCGTTTTTCCCTCTCGTAATAGTTGCATCGTTCGGGCGACCAATGAGTCGGGTGATTGAACCGGTCGAGCGTTGGTATGGCGAAAATTCCATTCCTGATCCCAACCTATCACATCATACCCAATACTATCCATCTTATGCAGTACTGCCGCTACCAAGTGATGTGACTTTTCTTTGTGCTCAATACCCCAAGCATTGTTCCCTGGCAAACGGGCAATACGGAAGTTCGGCCTTACCACTTGCTCTGCCTGCTGAAAATCGGCCAGTGCCGCATCGGGATGTTCATAAAAATAGCGATAATGATTGTTTGCATGAGAATAGCTGTGGTTGGCGAGTACAAACAGTGGATAGGCTTGCCGGATGGAATCCACCAACAACTTTCCGGCTCTCCATCTATCGGTGTGAAGGCCTACCATAAAAAAGCTGGCTTTAACCTGCTCTTCTTTGCAAATTTGAATACAATTGGCCGTTCCGGGCTGGGGGCCATCATCAAAAGTTAGGTAAACATACCAATGGGTAGTATCGATTACAGGCGATGCTTCTTGTTGAACAGTTTGTTCAACCTTCTGCAATTCTGCAGGCTGCGAATTAGGCGGATTTTCAGCGTGAGAGGGGGCTGAATTGCAGCTTACCAACAACCAAACAATAAACGGGAAAAACGTAGTGGTTCTTTTCCCTAAAAAACTAGAGAAGCATTTCATATCTATGCAAAGTTATCGACTGCTTTCTTAAGAAATAGGCGTTTCACTTATATTAACAAAATACTTTACCAGAAGACTTAAAAAACTGGCTGCCAAAAGAAAGGAAATGTTATCTTTATGCACATATTTTTTTAACATATTAGCATGAAAGAAACGCTTTTACAAGACGTAGTAATTAAGTTTGCGGGCGACAGTGGAGATGGAATGCAATTAACTGGCCAGCAGTTTACCAACAACACAGCGATGTTGGGAATTGATTTGGCTACCTTCCCCGATTTCCCAGCCGAAATCCGCGCCCCTATTGGAACCCTGCCGGGTGTGAGTGGATTTCAGTTGCACTTTTCTTCCAATAAAGTTTTTACCCCAGGCGATATCGCCGATGTGCTGGTTGCTATGAATGCCGCCGCCTTAAAGGTTAATTTGAAAGCCATCAAGCCAGGTGGTAAAATCATCGTTAATCTAGAAGGATTTGATGCCAAAAATCTTCGCCTGGCAAATTATCCAGATGGCGTTAACCCACTGGAAGATGGCAGTCTCGATAGTTTCGAAGTACTTAAAATAGACGTTACCAAGCTTACCCGCGAGGCCCTAAAAGATTTTCCAGAGCTGGGGAATAAAGAAAGAGACCGTGCCAAAAACATGTTTGTACTTGGGTATATCTACTGGATGTATAACCGGAGCCTCGAAAACACCATCAGCTTTCTGCAAGAAAAATTCGGCAAAAAACCGGTGATTTTCAACAGCAATGTGAAAGTGCTTCAAGCAGGGTACAATTATGGAGAAACTACCGAAGCTTTTGCCTCCCGCTACGTAGTTGAAAAAGCCAAAATGAAGCCCGGTACCTACCGGAGCATCATGGGTAACCAGGCCCTTTCTATGGGATTGATTGCAGCCAGCGATAAAAGTGGACTGCCCCTGTTTTTGGGCGCCTATCCGATTACACCCGCTTCTGATATTTTGCATGAACTGAGTAAGTATAAAAATTTTGGAGTAAAAACTTTTCAAGGAGAAGATGAGATTGCCGCCATTACAGCAGCCATTGGCGCGAGTTATGGTGGTACCCTGGGAGTTACATCTACTTCCGGTCCTGGCATGGCCCTTAAAACCGAAGCCATGGGATTGGCCGTAATGCTAGAAATACCGCTGGTAATCATCAATATCCAAAGAGGGGGCCCTTCTACGGGTTTACCTACCAAAACCGAACAAAGCGATTTAATGCAGGCCTATTATGGACGCAATGGAGAATGTCCCATGCCGGTAATTGCCACTGCTACCCCCAGCGATTGCTTTGATGTTGCCTATGAAGCGGTGCGCTTGTCGGTGCAACACATGACGCCGATAGTATTGCTGAGCGATGGATATATTGCCAACGGAGCCGAGCCCTGGAGATTCCCCCAATCGGAAGATCTGGCTGAAATAAAAGTTAGTTTTAAAAAGGGACTGGATGCCGATGAGCCTAAGTTTCAGCCTTATCGCAGAGACGAAAAACTCGCCCGCCCTTGGGCTATTCCGGGAACACCCGGTTTGGAACACCGAATTGGCGGCATCGAAAAACAAGATATCACCGGTAATATCAGCTACGACCCCGAAAATCACCAACACATGGTAAATGTTCGGCAAAGTAAAGTAGATAAGATTGCCGATTATATTCCCTTGCAACAACTGGAATGCGGACCTGAAAAAGGAAAAGTACTGGTGCTGGGTTGGGGCTCTACTTTTGGAGCTATCAAAAGTGCCGTATTGCAATTGCTAGAAGAAGGCCATTCTGTTAGCCATGCCCATATCCGCTACCTCCGCCCCTTCCCAAAAAATCTGGGAGAGATGATCAAAAACTTCGATCAGGTGCTGATTCCGGAGATCAATAATGGACAATTGGTAAAAATCATTCGCGACCAATATATGGTAGATGCGAAGCCCTATAATAAAGTAATGGGCGTTCCTATTACCAAAGGCGAACTGGTAGAGGTTATCCGGAAGATGCTCTAACATAGTTCCTGAAGATTTTATTACCCAATCGGGGAACTTAGGCAAGTTCCCCGATTTTTTTACTACCCATGGTCAGAAATCTGTAAAGTTAGTTTTGTAAAATCAAATGATTACTGAAGCATATTTAACTCGCCAAGTTAATTGGGTGAATTTTCAGCATCCCTTGAATTGGTACAAAAGATTGGTCCCGGAGAAAGTACCCCATTATTAAGTACCCAAGAACTGAAAGTTTCATTGCCTGCTCAGAAAAAATGTAAATTACCAAGGTTATTCAAATCAATCGTATGTGTCGTTTTTGTTTAGCTGCAGCAATCAGTTTCCTGCTTTTCAATTCAGCAGCAGCACAAAAAATATTTGCTGTTCCCTATGCCTCGCAGGCAGATATTAAAGTGTTTGTTGTTAAGTACGAGAGCCAGGCTGATCTGCTGGTATATAAAGTAAAATATGCCAGCGAAACAGGCAGTAATCAAGGAAAATGGTTTTTCACCGATTACGCTTCACAGGCTAACAAGAAAATTTTTTGGGTAGATTATGAAAGTCAAGCACAGCTGAAAATTTACTTTGTTCCTTATGCGAGCCGAGCCGGATGGAAAAAGCCCGAGAAGAAACACTTTCTTTACTAATTGGTTTTTTGTTCAAATGCGGATAGCCGATCCGCCTGCAGAAACTGAGCCGGCAAAGGCGTTTTACCATACATGCTAAGATCAGCGAGTATTTCTCCCACAACCGAAGTGAACTTAAATCCATGTCCGCTAAACCCCCAGGCAACTGATACTCGTTGATGATTGCCAGGTAGCAGATCAATTACAAAATGTTCATCGGGAGTGTTGCTATACAAACAGGTTTTAGTAGTAATCAGCGCATCATCCGCCACGCCCAAATACTGTTGCATGAATTTGCCGAGGGTTGCTAATTCTTTTTCGTTGATAGTGCGATTGGTTTCATCGGGTTGTGTAGGTTTGCCCGCATGGTGATGGGCTATTTTCCATCCATTGGGTCCGTGATTTTGCAATGCCGGAAATCCATAATAGGCTCCCGGAACGCCCTCCTCTGCGATTAACCAACAGGGAAATTGTTGCGCGTTTTGTGGCATATCCGCCGGTGGCGTGTACCAAGCCAGTGTTTGTTGGGTAATCTGAAGATGTTGTTGAGCGCCAGGTATCATAGAACCCGCCCAAGGGCCTGCCGTGATGATTAACTTATCGGCTGTAAAAGTTGCATCCGCTGTGGTAACAGTAACCCCTTCACTATTGGCCTCCCAGCTTAGCACCGGACTTTGTTGGCGGATAGTCGCGCCCGCCTGAATGGATAATGCAATCATCACTTCAATTGCTTTATCGGGATATAAAAATCCCGCCTCTGGTTCAAACATTACTTCTGAATTTGCTGGCAGTGTAAACTGTGGAAACCTTTGTTGCAATTTCTCGCTATCCCATTGTTCCAAGGGAATTTGATATAGTTGGGCGGCTTCCCGAATTCTTCGTAGTAAGTCATTCCCCGGAGGGCCTGCATACAACAATCCAGTGGGAACATACAATTGCTCTCCCGACAGTTGTTCAATTAGATGCCAGTTTGCATAGGCCTTCTCTAGCAGGGGAACAAAATCGGGATGCTCAAAATAAGCTTTGCGGATGATGCGGGTGTGTGCGCCATGGGCTCCCTTTTCGTGTGGACTGGTGAATTGTTCTAATCCCAGTACTTTTTGGTTACGCTGGCTTAAATGGAAACAGGCAGCGCTGCCCATAGAGCCTACCCCAATAACAATCGTATGGTAGTGTGAAGCGTGGGATGCCGGCATTTCTTGGTTTCAATTAATACAATAATACAAATATTTAGGCCAATAATCTGCGGAGGGCTTCTACTGAATACCGGCTGGCTACTTCCTTCATAAAGAGGGGGAAATCAAATTCGGAATGATCGTCTGCATTATCAGAAATCGTTCGAATGATAGTGAACGGTATTTGATATTCGTAACAAATTTGTGCTACCGCTGCTCCTTCCATTTCTACACATAAGGCGGTAGGATGAAGCTGTTGTAACTCCTTTTTTTGTGCATGGGAGGAAACAAACTGATCGCCACTAATCACATCGCCTATCCAAAAGGATGGCTGCGACATCTGA
>CAIUKP010000077.1 GCA_903899675.1 uncultured Bacteroidota bacterium
GGTTATCATATAATCAGTTTTTTGCAAATTATCCTAGGGCTACTCTTTTAAAAGTGGTAACCTTAACATTAGCACCAGCTTTTTTCAGGTAATCTCCAACACTTATCGCACCATCTTTTACAAAAGGTTGTGCTACCAGGGTTTGTTCTTTGAAAAACGCATTTAGCTTTCCTTCTGCAATTTTAGCAATCATTTCGTCTGGTTTTCCGGCCATTTTAGGATCGGCTTTCATAGTTTCTACTACAATCGCTCTTTCTCTTTCAATAGCTTCGGGAGAAATGCTGTCGGCATCAACGGCCAGTGGATTCATAGCTGCAATTTGCATGGCAACGTCTTTACCGGCTTCTTCAGCAGCTTCTGAAAGACCAACCAGCACACCCATTCTATTAGCTCCGTGAATATAGGAGGCAACATAAGGAGCATCTACTCTTTCGAAACGGGAAACCCCAATTTTTTCTCCAATAGAAGCCAATTTATCATTAATCATGTCGGCTACTTTGGCACCGTTGATTACTACTTCGTTCAACTCTTCAGCTGAAGCAACATTGTTGGCAACCGCTGCATCAGCAATTTGTTGCGCAAATGCCACAAAATCAGCATTTTTAGATACGAAATCGGTTTCACAACTAATGCACACAACCCATCCGGTTTGTTGATTCGCGGAAGTTTGGGCAATTACAACTCCTTCTTTTGCTTCCCGGTCGCTGCGCTTAGCGGCAACTTTCTGCCCTTGCTTACGCAACCAATCGATGGCGGCTTCAAAATCTCCATTTGTTTCAGTAAGTGCTTTCCGGCAATCCATCATTCCGGCGCCGGTTGTTTGACGAAGTTTATTTATATCTGCTGCGGTAATATTTACTGTAGACATATTTATTAATCTTTTTAAAAAAATAAATTACTTTTTATGTTGCCAACCTAATTCTGTGCTTGTTTTAGCGAATAAAGAAGTTAGTCGATAACTGTTTAAATGATTATCGGCTTCCTCCGGATGCTGGGCGACGGCTTGCTCCACCACCGGCAATTCTGCGCTTGGGAGCACCAGCCGGTGTTCCTGCAGCAGCTCCACCACGACCTCTTCCGCCACGACCAGCTTCAGATTGCGCTTCCGCTTCTAATCTGCGAGCACGTGCTTCATTCTCATTGCTGGTTTCGTCACTCTCTTCTTCTTCTTTAGAAGCCTGGCGCTCTGCTAAACCTTCTGCAATAGCAGCCGTGATATAGTTAGTGATGATTGCAATTGATTTGGTAGCATCGTCGTTTGCTGGAATAGCGAAATCAACCTTATTAGGATCGGAATTGGTATCAACCATTCCAAAAGTAGCAATACCCAAACGCTTGGCTTCGGAAAGTGCAATATGCTCATGGCCGATATCCACCATAAACAGCGCTGCTGGTAAACGACCTAATTGAGCAATACCACCCAATACTTTCTCCATTTTATCACGATCGCGGCTCAGGGTAAGGCGCTCTTTTTTGGTTAAACTTTCGGCACTGCCATCAGCCAGCATTTTTTCTATGCTCTGCATTTTCTTTACGCTCTTACGAACCGTATTAAAATTGGTAAGCATACCACCTAACCAACGCTCAGTTGCATAGGGCATGTTTACCCGCTTGGCACATTCGCTCACAATTTCTTTTGCCTGCTTTTTAGTAGCCACAAACATGATTTTTTTACCGCTCTTCGCAATCTGCTTTACAGCAGCGGCTGCTTCTTGCAAATGATCTACGGTTTTATTCAAATCAATGATGTGAATGCCCTTTTTTTCGGCAAAGATGTAGGGTAACATCTTAGGGTTCCACTTCTTCTTCAAATGTCCAAAATGCACACCGGCGTCTAGAAGTTGTTGCTGTAATGAAGTGTTATTTTCCATTATTACTGATTTTGTAGTTGATAGTTTACGGGTTTTGTAAGAGAAACGATACGGTAAAATACCCAATAGCTTCCCCAACCAGCCCAATGATTAACGTTTGCTGAACTGGTAGCTTCTCCGGGCTTTTTTGTGACCGAATTTCTTACGCTCCACACTACGTGGATCCCGCTTCAATTGACCGGCTTCTTTTAAAGCAGGACGCAGTTCGGGGTTTACTTCGAGCAAAGCGCGGGCAATGCCTAATTTGGCAGCTTCTGCTTGTCCTTTCAATCCACCACCCTGGGCATTAATTACAATGTCGAGCTTTCCCAGCATATCAGCCGTTTTTAAAGGGGCTTCTACCTGATTTTGCAAATACACCAGCGGAAAATAAGCTTTATAATCTTTGTCGTTTACCACGATTTTTCCATCACCCTTGGTAACGAACACACGGGTTACCGCTTCTTTACGGCGTCCCACTGCATTTTTTTGTTTTTCCATTTTTTTTGTCTTTTGGCAGTTGTTTTGTTACAGCCTGCCTGTTGATAGATAGTATCTTACTTTACTACTCGAATGTTTAATAAGCAAAAGGCTTTGGCTGTTGAGCACTATGCGGATGCTCAGCACCAGCATACACAAACAACTTCTTAATCATCTTACGGCCCAATCTGTTTTTAGGTAACATGCCTTTTACAGCCCGCTCCATAATTACTTCCGGACGACGTCTCAGCAAATCGCCGGCAGCTTCTTCCTTCTTACCTCCGGGATATCCTGAATAATTGAGGTACTGCTTATCTTCTAATTTATTACCGGTAAATACAACCTTATCGGCATTAATTACAATTACATAATCGCCACAATCAACGTGGGGAGTATAATAAGCTTTGTTCTTGCCTCTGAGCACAGACGCAATTTTAGACGCAATCCGACCTACGGTTTGATTAGTACCGTCCACAACATACCAGTTGTGCTGAACAGTAGCCGCATTCGCATGCTTGGTTGTGAAATGTAGTTTACTCATAATTTTTCTTTTTAATTTTACACCAGCGCTATCCCACTGGCAAATAAATCCCTCTTTTTAAGGGACGGCAAAGGTAGGATACCCCCATCGGTTTTCCCAACAAAAAACAAGTTATTTTGAATGCTATCCTCATAATACACTGATAATCAATAAAAGTTTTGTCACTTTTTTATTCTATAGTGCCAAAATTTCGAAAAACAAGCATTTTTTCTCGTATTCTTCCCGCAACCACTTATCTATTACCAATTACCTTTGCTGATAAACCTCCTCTATTGGCAATTCGGAAACTTCAGCCCCAACGCATATTCAATGGCCAGCAACTTTTAGAATCCGGGACTGTTTTGCTGGTAGATCAAACAGGCACTATCCTTGATATGGTTCCCGCCGATCAGGCTGGGGATAACATAGAAATCCTGAACGGTTGGCTTGGCCCAGGATTTATCAACTGCCATTGCCACCTCGAACTCAGCCACATGCTAGGAGTAATTCCCGAAAAAACCGGACTCCTCTCCTTTGTTAAGCAGGTAATGCAAAACAGAGAAATTGCTGAAGAAAAGCAGCAGCAAGCTATTCAAATAGCCGATCAGCAGCTATGGAATCAAGGGGTTCAGGCAGTGGGTGATATTAGCAATCAAACAGCCACCCTATCTACCAAACTCAACTCCCCCATTACTTATCATACTTTTATTGAACTCACCGGCTGGCATCCTTCGGTAGCGGAAAGCCGATACCAAACTGCCCTTGCTTGTGAACAGGCATTTGCAAGCCATTCGCTTCGGCATTCATTATCACCGCATGCCCCCTATTCGGTATCTGCTAACCTCTGGAAAAAAATAAGCCCCCATTTTTCACATCAAACTATTACCCTCCATAATCAGGAATCGGCCGATGAACAATTATTGTTCGAAAGGGGTACTGGTAACTGGCCATTGTTTTACGAAAGCCTGGGAATTGGCCATTCCGAATTTGAACCAACCGGAAAAAGTAGTTTACAATCGGTTCTACCATTGATGAAGGAAGCGACCACCGTTTTACTAGTGCACGATACGTTTTCCCAAGCTGCCGATATGCAATGGGCACAATCCTATCATCCCGGCATCTGTTGGTGCATTTGTATTCGGGCCAACCAATACATAGAAAATGCCCTACCCCCTATTGCTGAGTTGCGAAGCATTGGTGCCAGGATAGTAGTGGGTACTGATAGTTTAGCCAGCAACAACTCGTTGAGTATTTTACATGAGCTTTATGAAATTCAGCAACATTTTCCAGAAGTGTCTACCCCCGAACTACTTACCTGGGCTACCTATAACGGAGCGCAAGCATTGCAACTAAATGAAAGTTTGGGAAGCCTGCAACCCGGCAAACGACCGGGGATTCTATTGCTAAACAACATAAGTGATCAAGGCCAATTGCAGCAATCTACCCAAGTACAAAGACTATGGTAATTCGGTTTACTGCAATACCTCTTTTAATATAGGCAAACTTCTTAGGGTTCCAAAATCATGAATGTGTAAGGAATAAAACTGCAAATAATTTTCCAGCAATTCTCTTCGCTGGTTTCTATCCAGTTGCATATTTTCTAATTGATCATAGGAAGTTATTTGGTATAACCGGGCAGTTACAGATGCGGCATTCCCCTCAATAAAATAAGGATGGGCCGGTCGCTCACTTACAAATTGGCCCTCTTGCAAATCCAACACATAAAAGGTAGCACTGTAATTACCCTGCAATTGAAAACCAAGCAGTACGGCCAACTGCAGTGAAAAAAGCAGGGGAAGATTGGCAGTTACTCCCTCTGATCCTTTGTCTAGTTCTTGCAAACTCCTTTCAACAAAATAGAATAATTCGGGATTAGATTCGGGCTGCTGCAAACTATGTTGCAACAATTCTACCATAAAAAGGGCTACGGTATTTTTTACTACTTCACTAAATATGCCGGTATATAAATAACTCCAATCTACTTCCCGAACATATTGCAATTGCTTTTGCTCGTTATGATACACAACCAGTTCAACCATTGCGCCCGGTTGAAAACAGGCCGACTTACTAACCGACTTTCGGGAGGTTTTTCGGATGCCCTTCACCAGATAATGCTGCAAGCCAAACAACTCGGTATATACCGAACTGATGATGCTGGTATCACCATAAGGAATAGACCTGAGAACAATACCTTTGGTTGCGTGTATCATCCTGTTATTTGTAAAGAGGCTTTAACAGCCAGTCGAAGGGCAGCAAAAAATTAAAACTTACGCGGTATTTTCCGCACATCGCGTTATACAACTCCTGTAAATTGTTGCAAAAAGCGAATATCATTCTGTGAATACAACCGCAAATCATTGATCTGAAATTTCAGTTGGGTAATCCGCTCTATCCCCATTCCAAATGCAAATCCGGTGTATTTATTCGGGTCGATGGAAAAATTTTCCAGCACGCTGGGATGCACCATTCCACTACCCAATATTTCTACCCATCCCGAATGTTTACAGATATTACATCCCTTACCGGAACAAATCAAACAGCTGATATCCATTTCGGCGCTGGGCTCGGTGAATGGGAAATAACTGGGGCGGAAACGAACTTTTACACTGGAACCAAACATTTCCTGTACAAAAAAATACAGGGTCTGTTTCAGGTCGGCAAAACTTACTTGCTCATCAATGTACAATCCCTCCACCTGATGAAAAAAACAATGGGCCCTGGCACTGATGGTTTCGTTGCGATAAACCCTACCCGGACAAATAACCCGAATGGGTGGCTTTTGCTGTTCCATCACGCGCGCCTGCACACTGCTGGTATGGGTTCTCAGCAACCAGGCAGGCTGCTGTTGAATATAAAAAGTGTCTTGCATGTCGCGTGCAGGATGATCTTCCGGCAAATTCATGGCGCCAAAATTGTGCCAGTCATCTTCTATTTCCGGACCCTCTGCTACGGCAAAACCCAATCGGCGAAAAATAGAAACAATTTCATTGCGCACTATACTAAGCGGGTGGCGGGTTCCGGCAGTTAGGGTAGTTCCGGGTAAAGTTCTGTCTATTGTATCTACCCCTGCAACCGGGGCTGCTTGTTGCTGCTCCTTCAATTGTTCCCACTGCTGTTCTGCCAGCACTTTTAATTCATTCATCCGCTGCCCCATTTCTTTACGCTGGTCGGGGGCAACCTGCTTCATTTCCCCCATCAGGGATTTAACTACCCCCTTGGTTCCGAGATATCGAATTCGAAAAACTTCCGCTGCATCCGGTTGTTGGCTATCAAACTGAGCCATTTCGGCTTTACAGTCGGCTATCTGTTGTATCAATGCATCCATGGGGTAAAGATAGAACCCTTCTTTCACATGATAAAAATATGCTCCTCCGCGGCAGACCGATTTTCGAGGATTTTGGCTGAAATGCCTATCGATCATCTATTCTTCCTCAATAACGGGGGAATACGTATCTTTGTAGGTACATGATACCAGAACAGATGGATTACAACACCGGTAGAGTTTTTCTTGGCATGAAGGAATATGGCCGCCATGTGCAGAAGATGGTTGACTACCTCCTGACCATAGAAGACCGAGAAAAAAGGCAACAGCAAACACAATATGTGATTGAATTGATGGGATTTCTGAATCCGCATCTGAAAAGTGTAGAAGACTTCCGCCATAAATTGTGGGACCACCTATTTTTTATTAGCAATTTTCAGTTAGATGTGGATAGTCCCTATCCCATCCCAACCAAAGAAACCTATAAACGAAAACCAGATCCCCTACCTTACCCCAAGCGGCATCCTAAATACCCGCACTTGGGCAGAAATCTGGAAGTGGTAATTCATAAAGCCTTGCAACAAGAAGATCCGGAAAAGAAGGCTGGTTTTGCACATGCGATAGCTTATTACATGAAGTTGGCCTATAGCAACTGGCACAAAGAGCTGGTGCACGACGATTCTATTCGCGCTGAATTGAACAATATAACAGGCGGTCAGCTCGAATTCAGCAATACTCCCTTTATCAAACACCGCAATCAAAATTTCGAGCGCGACGAATTCCCAAGAAGTGGGGGCGGAAGATGGCAAAACAAAAACTTTAGCAACCGCGGTGGAGGCGGTGGTAACCGGAATCGAAGTGGCGGAAGTAACCGGGGCAATAATCCCAATGCTCCCCGTGATAATCGAGGTGGCGGCGGCAATCGCAACGATAACCGAGGTGGTCAATTCAATAAAAGATATTAATCAGCCCCTTCTCCCGGTTTATTATTTCCATTGATTTAGTTTTTCTTGTATGACTCCAGCTTTTGAGCAACTTCAACAGGTAATCACTTCGAGAAGAAGTTGTAAGCCCTCTTCGATGAATGGAAAAATTATTCCCGATGAGCAGATTACTGCTTTATTGGAATTGGCCAACTGGGCACCCAATCATGGCAGAACCGAACCTTGGCGATTTTTTGTTTATGGGGGAGCCGCATTGCAAGATTTCTGTTTGCAGCATGCCACTTTGTATCAAGAAAATACCTTGCCCGAATCGTTCAATCCTGCCAAATTCAACAATCTGCTGAACCAGTACACAACAGTGTCGCATATTATAGCAGTAGTAATGAAAAGAACCCAGCCTACTGGCATCCCTATACTAGAGGAATATGCTGCCACGGCGGCGGCCATTCAAAATATGTTGTTGGGTGCCGAAGCTTTGGGCATCCAAGCACTTTGGAGTACCGGGGGCATGACGCATCAACCTGCAATGAAAGCCCTGCTGGGATTAGGGGAAGCGGATGAAACCCTTGCTTTACTTCATTTGGGGTACTCAGATACGCCCCCAACAGAAGGTATTAGAAAAATTCCGCTGGCAGAAAAAATCAGTTGGAAAAAATAAACCCTTGCTTCAAAACTGTAGGAATTTAGCCCGCAAATCCGCAAAATCATTGTTTCTTTGCCGAAACGCCATTCATGGGCAATCCTATTCAACCCATTATTATTATTACTGCCCCTTCTGGTGCTGGCAAAACATCCATCACACGCTATTTGCTGCAGAAATACCCCTTTTTGTGTTTTTCAGTATCAGCAGCTACCCGCTCGCCCCGGGGAAATGAAAAAGAAGGAGTTGATTACTATTTTATCAGCGAAGCCTCCTTTAAAGAAAAAATTGCCAACCAAGAATTTGTTGAATGGGAAATGGTATATGAAGGAAAATACTATGGCACCCTGCATGCCGAAATGAGCCGGATTTGGCAGCAAAACAAAGTTCCGGTGCTGGATATAGATGTAAAAGGGGCACTCCGCTTGCTAGAACAATATCCAAAACAATGCTTTTCTCTATTTATTGAACCTCCGGGTTTAGAGGAACTGAAAAAACGACTGGAAACTCGCGGTACAGAAACTCCAGAAAGTTTAACTGCCCGCCTGAATAAAGCGGCTTATGAAATCTCATTCAAGGAAAATTTTCATCAAACCATTGTAAACCGAGATCTGTCGGATGCCTGTGCGGAAGCGGAAAAATACATCCTACAATTTTTACACTCGGTTCAATATACCTTCTAAAATAAATTGGCAGACCTGCCAAAACTAATTTAATTTCATAGGGCTGATTTCATCACAGCCTGGTACCGAATTGCAAACCCCATAATTTTACTATATGTTATTCAAAAATCGAACTTTCTTTATCACAGGTGCCAGCAGAGGTATTGGAAAAGCAATGGCGCTGAAACTAGCATCAGAAGGCGCCAATATTGTGATTGGAGCAAAAAGTGTAGAAGAAGATCCGAGACTAGGAGGTACCATTTTTAGTGCAGCTCGCGAAGTTGAAGATGCAGGAGGAAAAGCATTGCCCATTCAACTGGATATTCGCTTTGAAGACCAGATTCAGGCAGCCATGCAAAAAGCAGCTGAACATTTTGGCGGAATAGATGGGATTATTAATAATGCATCTGCCATTCAGCTTACCCCCACCGATAAAACCGAAAGCAAGCGGTTCGATCTGATGCAAAGCATCAACGTGCGGGGAACATTTCTGGTGGTAAAACACGCATTACCTTTTTTAATGAAGGGCACCAATGCGCATATCCTTACTTTATCACCTCCCATTAATATGAACCCCAAATGGCTGGGTGGGCATATTGCCTATACCATTACCAAATACAGCATGAGTATGATGGCATTGGGTTGGGCGGAAGAATTTAAAGGAGCCAGAATTGCATCCAATGCACTTTGGCCCCGCACTACCATTGATACGGCTGCTGTGCGCAATCTGTTGGGCGGACAAATGTTGGCAAACATGAGTCGCACCCCGGATATTATTGCTGATGCGGCGCATTATATATTGAGTCAGCCAGCGGCTACCTGCACCGGAAATACTTTTGTGGATGAGGATGTGTTGGCGAAGGCCGGCATTACCGATCTGGAAAAATATTCAGTAGTGCCGGGTGCTACCTTGTATAAAGATTTATTTGTGTAACCTTTTTTTATCTTCCCATGCTTTCAAAATTTATTACCACCTGCTGCCTTGCAGCTACCCTGCTTGGATGTTCACCAGTGCATGCACAAAACAATGCATCCCTAAAAGCAGCCACGCTTCAGCAATTAGATACTCGTTTTGTTGAGTACCAAACCATTGCCCGAAATATTTGGGAGTTTGCCGAAGTGGGTTACAAAGAGAATAAGAGTAGTGCCTTATTACAAGAAACTTTACGCAAAGAAGGATTTCAGGTAACCAATGGCCAGGCCGGTATGCCCACTGCTTTTATTGCCACTTATGGATCCGGTTCTCCGGTAATAGCCATCCTCGCAGAGTTTGATGCCCTTCCGGGTTTGTCGCAACAAGCAGTGCCTGAAAAGAGAACGATTCAGGGGCAAGATGCAGGACATGGTTGCGGACATAATTTATTTGGTACCGCTTCAGTAGCAGCTGCCATTACGTTAAAACAATTGATGGCATCGGGGCAACTCAAAGGAACGTTACGGTTATATGGTTGTCCGGCAGAAGAAGGCGGAAGTGGAAAAGTATATTTAGTAAGGGAAGGATTTTTTAAAGATGTAGATGTTGCGATTCACTGGCATCCAAGTGATAAAAATCAGGTAACCATGATGAGCGCACTGGCGAATACTTCCGCTAAGTTTCGCTTTTACGGTACTTCCTCCCATGCTTCTATGGCTCCCGAAAAAGGGCGTTCCGCTTTAGACGGAGTAGAAGCCATGGATTATATGGCCAATATGATGCGGGAACATATTCCGCAAGAAACTCGCATACATTATGTGATTACCCAGGGCGGAAAAGCACCCAATGTGGTGCCCGATTTTTCTGAGGTATTTTATTATGTGCGCCATCCCAAACGAGAATTGGTTCAATCTATTTTCGAAAGACTGGTAAAAACAGCCGAGGGAGCTGCTAAAGGCACAGAAACAAAAATGGATTATGAAATAATTGGGGGTACGCACGATTTATTGATCAATACTTCGCTGGCAAAAATGATGCAGCAAAATCTTGAACTTACCGGAGGCGTTAAATATTCTGCTACAGAAACCAGTTTTGCCCAACAATTAGCCACTTCTTTCAACAATCCTCCTCCATTGTCAACCGCAGCAGATATAATTCCCCTACAAACTTTTATCAATGCAGGTGGAGGAAGTACGGATGTAGGTGATGTGAGCTATGCAGTGCCTACGGTTGGGTTAGAATCTGCTACCTGGGTGCCGGGCACTTCTGCACACAGCTGGCAGGCAGTGGCCTGTAATGGCACGGGAATAGGCATGAAGGGAATGATGGTGGCAGCAAAAACGATGGCATTAACTGCCATTGACCTATTTACCAATCCTGCTTATATTCAACAAGCGAAAGAAGAGCACCACAAACAGGTGGGCAACTATCAATATAAGGCATTACTGGGTACCCGCAATCCTGCCTTGAATTACCGCGACTAATCATTAAAGGAAGAAAGGAATTAATCCAACTTTTCGGGGCGCATTTGCGGAAATAACAATACATCCTGAATGGATGGCTGGTTCGTCATCATCATACAGAGTCGATCGATACCAATACCAATGCCCGAAGTGGGTGGCATACCATATTCAAGTGCCCGAAGAAAATCATGGTCAATAAACATGGCTTCATCATCCCCGCGTTCCATCAGTTTTGCCTGCTCTTCAAATCTTTCACGCTGATCGATGGGATCATTTAATTCTGTATAGGCATTGGCAATTTCTTTTCCATTCACCATCAGTTCAAATCTTTCTACCAATCCGGGTTTAGAACGATGTTTTTTGGTAAGCGGACTCATCTCTATCGGATAATCGATTATAAAAGTGGGCTGAATAAATGTATGCTCGGCTGTTGCGCTGAATAATTCGTCTATCAATTTTCCTTTTCCAATATTGGGCGCAACCGATAAATTTAATTGCGCGCAAACCTCGCGCAAACCTTTTTCATCCATACCACTTACATCAATTCCGGTATTCTGCTGAATGGCATCTAAAA
>CAIUKP010000078.1 GCA_903899675.1 uncultured Bacteroidota bacterium
CTTGGTATTGATTTTCACGACTGGTTTGAATATGTAGGTGTACCGTTATTTTGGGCTTGAGCTGGTTTTTATTTCGCGCATCCCGCAACGCCGAAATCAATTGCTTCAACAATTCACCCGATGCCACCATTTCTGCATCAATAGCCGGAATGGGCGCATGCTGGCGGGTACAAATATCTTCGGTTTGCGGTCGTAACAAATGAAAGATCTCTTCCGAAATAAACGGCATAAATGGATGTAACAAATGCAGCAATTGTTCAAAATAGCCAACTGTTTTTTCGTACACTTCTGCGTGAATGGGTTGTTCGAATCCGGGCTTCACCCATTCGAGGTACCAGCTGCAGAAATCATCCCATATTAAAGAGTAAATCGTTTTTAAAGCTTCACTCAATTTAAACTGCTGCATCAATATTGCAACTTCATTGCGGGTATGTTGTAAGCGTTGTTCAAACCAATCCATCGCAAATACCGGTAAATTACTTTCCTCCGCATTTCCTACACGAGCTTCCCACATCTGCACCAGTTTGAGGGCATTCCACATTTTGTTGTTGAAATTTCTTCCCTGTTCTAAGCCCGATTCATCAAATAAAATATCATTGCCCGCCGGGGAGGCAATCATGATGCCAAAGCGAACCGCATCGGCACCATATTGATCTATCAAGCCAAGTAAATCGGGTGAATTACCCAAACTCTTACTCATTTTACGGCCCTGTTTATCCCGAACAATACCGGTAAAATATACATCTTTAAAAGGTAGTTGCCCCATATACTCGTATCCAGCCATAATCATACGAGCTACCCAGAAAAAGATAATTTCCGGTGCAGTAACCAGGGTATTGGTTGGATAGTAATAGTTTACTTCGGGGTTATTTGGATTAGATAATCCATGGAATACTTCAAATGGCCACAACCAACTCGAAAACCAGGTATCTAAACAGTCTTCATCCTGCCGTATGGATTCTTTTGATAGTTCGTGTTGGGTTTCTTTTAATATTTCCCAGGCTTCCTCAAGTGAACTGGCTACTGCAAAACTACCATCGGGTGCATAATAGGCTGGAATGCGATGTCCCCACCAAAGTTGCCGACTGATGCACCAGTCTTTGATATTCTCCATCCAATGGCGATAGAGATTTTTAAATTTGGCAGGATGAAAATGTATATCATCATTCATCACCGCTTCCAGTGCCGGTTTAGAAATGCCCGACATACTTACCCACCATTGCAGACTCAATCGAGGCTCTACCATGGCATCGGTTCTTTCACTGAAGCCAACCTGATTTATATATTCTTCTGTTTTTACCAGGTTGCCAGCTGCTTCCAGTAGGGGAGTAATTTTTTTTCTTACCTCTAAACGGTCCTCGCCAACAAAAAGGGTAGCGGCGGCACTCAGGGTGCCATCATCTTCCATGGTGTCAATAATCTCCAGCTGATATTTTAACCCCAATTGGTAATCGTTCATATCATGTGCCGGCGTAACTTTTAATGCACCAGTACCGAAATCGGGCGTTACATATTCATCTGCAATAATGGGTATTCGGCGATTGATTAATGGAACCAATGCAAAACGACCTACCAGATGTTGATAGCGGGTATCAAAAGGATGCACGCAGATGGCTGCATCTCCCAAAATCGTTTCCGGCCGAACTGTGGCGATGGTTATTCCCTCTATAGCTGCGGCATCATCCCCCTCTATCCGATAGTTTACGTGGTACAACTTACTGTTTACCTCTTTATAAATTACTTCCTCATCACTCAGGGCTGTTTTGGCTTTTACATCCCAGTTAATCATTCGTTTTCCTCTATAGATATGGCCCTTTTTATACAAATCAATAAACACCTGTATCACCGAACGATAATATTCTTCATCCATCGTAAAGGAGGTGCGGTTCCAGTCTAAACTGCAACCCATCTTCTTCAATTGCTGTAATATGATGCCCCCGTATTTATCTTTCCATTCCCAGGCATATTGTAAAAATTCGTCGCGAGAAAGAGATGATTTGGCAATACCTCTTTCGCGTAACATGGCAACTACCTTGGCTTCTGTAGCAATCGACGCATGGTCGGTTCCCGGCACCCAACAGGCATTATAGCCCATCATGCGGGCATTGCGTACCAAAATATCCTGAATGGTATTATTAAGGCAATGACCCATATGCAATACACCCGTAACATTGGGAGGAGGTATTACAACAGTATAGGGGGGTCTATCGTCGGGGGTGCTATTAAAATAGCCTTTTTCATTCCAGTGCGCATACCACTTGGCTTCAACTTCTCCCGGAATATAATTTTTACTGAGTTCCATATTTTTTTAGGGATAGCGCCCTAATTGCCAACCTTTCAAAAAAAGTAAGGGTAACAGCAAAGGGAATCCGAGTGCAAAAATAAGGAAAACTGCTAAGTGTAAGTTACCTCATTACCAAACCATACGAAGAGAAGGATCTTCAAAATGTTCAGTTAGGGAAGTAGAGGGGGTAGTTCGATTTTCTGCCAATGGCAATCCCATCTTCAATTGTCCGTTAGCCTTAATGCGAAGGCATTTTCCTGCAACATCTTTGGTAAATTTCATACAATCTTCTTTCCGAATCTGTTGGCAAGAACTAAAAGCAATCAATACTATGGCGAATCCGATGAATTTTTTCATAGCGGGAGTTTTATAACTTCAATGGAGATAAAACGATGCTAACCTTGATTTGTTACATCTGTTTATAAAATTAGTAGTTGATTCTTATTAAATATTACAGGCTACCCTGTTTTTAGTTAATTTTATATTATGCGTTTTGCAGTGGTGGATATTGAAACAACCGGAGGATACCCTTCCAAACATGGCATTACAGAAATTGCCATTGTTTTAATGAATGGAGCCGAAGTTGAGGGCATTTTTGAAACCCTGATTAATCCGGGCCAACCCATTCCGCCTTTTATTGCCAATATGACCGGTATTTCTGATGCTATGGTGGCCATGGCCCCGCCTTTTGAGGAGCAAGCCGAAAAAATATACCGATTACTTAATGACCGAATTTTTGTGGCACACAATGTGAATTTTGACCATTCTTTTGTGAAGTATTATTTGCAACAGGCTGGTTATCAATTGCAAGTTCCAAAAATTTGTACCATCCGACTGGCTCGAAAAGTATTTCCTGGGCATAAAAAATACGGCTTGGGACATTTAACTCGTGCGTTGGATATTCCAATTACCAATCGGCACCGGGCTGGGGGAGATGCCAAGGCAACCGCAGAAATTGTTTCAAGGGCACTTGCAGCATCTGGAAGTACTGTTATCAAAGAAATGCTGAGTAGGGAAGCCAAACATCAACTATTACCCCCCAATTTGTCGGTGGAAGAAATACACCAATTACCCCTTCAACCTGGTGTATATTATTTCCGCGACAAAAAGGGCAAAGTAATGTATGTAGGCAAAGCCAAACAGTTGCGCAAACGAGTAGTTAGTCATTTTACCGGGTTAGATACTTCCGAAAAGCGGCAGGCCTTATTGAGAACTGTATATACCATCGGCCATAGTGTTTGCGCATCCGAATTCATGGCTAGTATTCTAGAAAGTATCGAAATCAAACGTCTTTGGCCGCCTTTTAATAAGAGTCAAAAAAGATTCGAAGCAAGCTGGTCAATCTATCAATTCACCGATTCTAAAGGGTATCACCGACTGGCAATTGATAAAAAACACCGGCATACAACTAGTATCAGCAATTTTGGTTTATTAACCGATGCTCACCGAACGCTTTGGAAGTTAGTAAAGGATTTTTCCTTGCATCCTTATCTGTGCTTTCTGGAAAAAACTCCGTCTACCTCTTTGCCAGACGAAACTTTGCACAACCAGAAAATGCAACAGGCAATCAATTATCTGGTTCAGCAACCAGCAAGTTTTGTAATTAAAGATCAGGAGGCAATTGTATTGGTTGAAAAGGGGAGGTTTTACGGAATGGGAATGTTGGCCGAGTGGACTCCCGATCAGCCCATCAGCCAACTTCGAGAGCAGTTAACGCAGTATCCTGAAAACGAAGTGATTCGTTCCCTGGTTCAACAGTTTACTGAAAAATATCCCGAAAAAGTATACCCTTATTCCGAAGCATCTTAAGGTTGGCATTTTATAAAAACTTATCTTGTAAAAAAAATCTATGAAAGTTGTAATTATACTCGTTTGTGTATTGGTTTCGCTTCAATCTTATTCGCAGCAGAAAGTATATCCCTATATTAAAGGATTTGGGGGAGTAAGTGAAATTCCATTGGCTACTGAAAAACCTGATAGTAAAAAAGCCTATAAAATTATTGTAGAAGTTAATACCGAAAATCCCCAACCTGCAAAAGTGCATGAGTTGATGGAAAAAATAGCCTCTATCGCCAACTTGCATGTATTAGGGGGTGTTCAACCTGAAAAGCTAAACATTGTTGCCGTGATTCACGGTCCGGCTGCCATGTACATTATGAATGATTCGGTTTATCAGCAAAAATACGGCTCTACTAATCCGAATATCCCTTTGTTTCATGCGCTCAAAGAGGCAGGAATACAGGTATTCGTTTGCGGCCAGTCTATGATGAAGCGAAATATCGATCCGGCAACCATTTCCCCTGATTTGGGGATTGCGCTTTCTGCCATGACCACCCTCAGCACTTATCAGCAGCGGGGGTATGTGTTACTCAAATTATAATATCAGAAGTTCGGATGGGTACCGGTGTAATTCATCGGGGTAATTGCCAGTAATTCTTTTTTAACGGAGGCTTTTACCTTGAGTTGCCGTATGAATTGTTGTATGCTTTCTCGGGTAATCCCTTGTTTACCCCTTGTAAGTTCCTTTAGGGCTTCATAGGGATTAGGATATTGCTCTCTTCGTAAAACGGTTTGTATAGCTTCGGCTACCACTGCCCAGTTTTGCTCCAGATCTTGTTGAATTTTTTCTTCATGCAACACCAGCTTATGCAGTCCTTTTTGTAAAGAATTGATGGCAATAACAATATGCGCCATGGGTACGCCGATATTACGCAAAACGGTAGAATCTGTTAAGTCGCGTTGTAAACGGCTAATGGGTAATTTGGCCGAAAGATGTTCTAGCAGCGCATTGGCTAAACCCAGGTTTCCTTCCGCATTTTCAAAATCGATGGGATTTACTTTATGCGGCATGGCCGAAGAACCTACTTCACCTTCTTTGGTTTTTTGTTTAAAATAGTCCATGCTGATATAAGTCCAAACATCTCTACTCAAATCAATTAATATGGTATTGATTCTTTTTAATGCATCAAAATGTGCAGCCAGCATATCGTAGTGCTCTATCTGTGTAGTAAACTGTTGCCGTTCCAGCCCCAATACATCCTGCAAAAATTGATTGGCCAGTTTGGGCCAGTTTTTATGGGGGAAGCTTACTTGATGAGCATTGAAATTACCTGTAGCGCCACCAAATTTGGCAGAATAGGGTATCTGGGAAAGCAGTTTAATTTGCTCACTAATTCGTTCATGAAACACTTTCCATTCCTTTCCCAATCGGGTAGGGGAAGCAGGTTGTCCGTGGGTTCTGGCCAGCAGGGGAATGTTTTTCCACTGTCTTGCTTGTTTTAGTAGTAGGGTATTCAATTGCAATACGGCAGGTAAATAAGTCTCTTCTAAACAATGTTTCCAGCTAAGGGGAATGGCGGTATTGTTGATGTCTTGCGAAGTGAGCCCAAAATGAATCCATTCTTTCAAGTGCCCTATCCCTGCTTTGTCTAGTTGTTCTTTTAAAAAATATTCAACCGCTTTTACATCATGGTTGGTAACTCTTTCAATTTCTTTTATTTGCAGGACTTCTGCCGTGCCAAACTGATCCATGCCTGCTTGTAATTTCTTTTTAGCGGCAGCAGGTAATTGAAAAAACTTCTGCCGGGCAAGAAAGTAAAAATATTCCAGCTCAACGGCTACGCGGTAGCGGATCAAGCCATATTCAGAAAAATAATTGGCTAGTGTGGCGGTTTGTGAACGATATCTGCCATCTATGGGCGAAAGGGCGGTGAGTGAGCTTATTTCCATGAAAACTTAAATTGGTGAAGGGTTGGCCTAATTGGTGCAAAGATAACTAAGCTTGAGCGCTTTTTTTAGGAGAAGGCCCATTAATCCCTGTTTTTACTCGATAGAAGCGAGGAATTGTTTTTCTTTGCACAAAAAACTGAACGTTGAAGCAAGCAATTCGGGTGGGGGCTGTTAGTTATTTGAATACCAAACCTTTTATATGGGGTTTAGAGCAGTCGCCTGTTTGGAACGATCTGATTTTATCCCGCGATTTTCCGGCTGCCATTGCCCGTCAATTGAAAGATGATCAGTTGGATTTGGGCTTACTACCCGTGGCAGCGATTGCTCAGTTAAAGGAATCGCATATAGTCACAAATTATTGCATAGGTTCGGAGGGTCCGGTTGCTTCGGTCGCAATTTTCAGTGATGTGCCATTGGAAGAAGTTTCTACCATCTGGCTCGACTATCAAAGCAAAACATCGGTAGCACTTGCAAAAATACTAATGCAAGAATATTGGCACCTGAATCCGCAATGGAAACAAGGGGATGCAGATTTTATCAATCGTATAGGCGGAACCGAGGCGGCAGTAGTAATTGGAGATCGGGCATTGGATCTGATACCCAAACACAAATTTATCTATGATTTGGGGGCTGCCTGGACGGCACACACTGGGTTACCCTTTGTTTTTGCAGCCTGGGTAGCTAATAAAGAGTTGCCAGCCATTTTTTTAACTGAATTTACTGCAGCACTCAAATGGGGCATTGAGCATATGGATCAGTTGATTGCTCAATTACCCACGGTTGGATACGATATTGCTACCTATTTTCATACAAATATTCGCTACGAGTTAACGGAAGCCAGCAAAGCGGGTATGGATTTTTTTTTACAGAAATTAACTGCGCACACCATTTTGTAGGACTGCTTTTGCTGGTAAAACTTTTGTAATATTGAAGGGTATATGCGACTAATCATTATCACCATTTGCTTTAATAATTTGCCCGACTTGCAAAAAACCATTGCATCGGTTGATAATCAAACGCGACTACCAGATGAACATTGGATAATCAATGGCTCAACCTCTGGTGATATTGCTGAATGGCTACTACAAGCTGCTCAACCTGTTTATCGAAAAATAGTAAATGAGCGAGATAAGGGCATAGCGGATGCTTTTAATAAAGGCATTCAACAGGCAGGGGAGGGGATGATACAACTGCTAAATGGCGGGGATGAATTATTGCAGGTGGGTGTATTACAAGCGGTAGCTACCTTTTTACAATCCCATACTGATGCAGCCTGGATAAGTGGCAAGATTGTTCTAAAGCGGGGTGGTGAGTGGGTAGAAGTGGGCAAACCATTTGATGCAGCCAAACTTTATCGTGGTATGAGAAGTGTATCGCATCCCAGCTGGTGGGTGCATAAGCAAACCTACGCAAAGGCTGGCCCCTATCAATCGCAATATAAAATTGCCATGGATTATGATATGATGTGCCGACTGGCCAAGGAGCCCTATGTTTTTTTTCCCCTGGCGATGGTTCGCTTTGATGATACAGGAATCAGTGCAAAACAATACCTGGCTTCTTTGGATGAGAATCAACGGGTGTATGAATCATATATTGGGTACTCGCTTCCTTGCCGTTTATGGCAATTCCGATTGCGGAGTTTGCACTATCTGTTGCAAACACAAGTGGGCAAGCAGCTCTTTAGTTGGAAGAAGAAATTGGGTGGGGAGAATTGGTGATAGGTGGATGATTACTTTTTTATGGCAATTCTTCCGGTATCATCAATTCGGTTAAGCAGCAGTCCTGGCTTATTTTCTGCAATGTATTCATCAATCGCTTTTCGCGACCCTCTCCAAAAACCATAATCATCAATTATCAACACACCTTGTTGCACTAATAAAGGATATAAATGAATCATTTCATGACGGGTAGATTCGTACCAGTCTGTATCCAAACGCAAAAGAGCGATATTGCCTGGGCTATTGGCAGGGATTGTTTGTAAAATATCCCCTTCAATAAAATGTATGTTTTCAGTGGGATAGCCAGTACTAAAAATATGTTTCTTTACATCTTCGAGTGTTGAATAAGCCCAAACAACACTCTCTTCTTTTTGCCCGGCATCTTTTTTTAATAAATCCGCTGCGCCTTCTCCTTGATAAGATTGATCGGCTTCCGTTGGTTCCGTCATTCCGGCATAGGTATCATACAAAAAAAAATTTCGGTTGTTAACCCCCAATTTTTGCAACGTTAGTGCCGCTGCCATCATACTGCCCCCTTTCCAAACGCCACATTCAACGAAATCACCAGGGATATCATTTTCAACAATATATTTTACCGATTCAATTAAACAGTATAGCCGCTCATTGCTAGTCATGGTATACGGCTTTACCTGTTGAATAATTTCAATATGCCAAGGTTCGAAATCTGCTGGAAATTGGTTAGCAGCATCCGGTTGTGAAAATAGATTTCTTAAAAATTTGAGTGGCCTGAAATTATTAGGCATGGAAAGAATGATTTAAATTTTCAATTACATGTTTGGGTTGCACCCAATGATAGGGAATAGCAACTATATACAAATATTTTTCTTGTATGATGGTTGGGTTAATAAGGTCTTCAGCAATTTCAGTTGGATAAATTGAAATTACTGTGTTAGTCATTTCTACTGGATAAGGGGAAAATCTCCCATACTGCGATCCATTAAAAATACCCAATACCCTGCAACCTACCGCTGCGGCAAGATGAACCGATCCGGTATCAATCGTAACCAATGCTTCTGCCCGATGCAAAATAGTTAATAATTCCGGAAGGCGGGTAGCGCCAGTAAAATCAGTTACAGATCCTGCAAAAGCCTCTTTAAACGCTTCAGCATAAATCCGATCTCCGTTACCCCCACAAATCACAATGGCCATTCCATAATTTTGCTGAAAATACTGAGCCACTTCTGCAAAATATGCTGCTGGCCAAATTCTAAGTTTACTTCTGGATCCAGGAAAAACAACTACAAATTTTTCGGGTAATGCAATTGAGAGTGCCGGTAATTTCGCTTCCGGAATCTGCCAGTGGATGGTTTCAATATTTTTTCCCTTTACGTATTCAGTAAATTTCTGGTTGCGAATTAATTCGAATAGGGGAGTGGTGGGCCCAGCCCAACAATGCTGGTAGAGATTCCTGTCGTACCCCTTATCGTAGGTTCGCCAATTTTCAGTATTGGCAACCATACCGAAGTTTTCAGCGGCTGCTGCAGCTTCTACTATTGCATCATCATTTCTTTTGTCGCGGGAATAGGTTGGATTAATTACCCATCCAAACCCTTCTTTACGTATTTGCTTTAAAAAGCGGTAACGGTAAAAAAGGTCCTGTTTAAAACGGGTTTTATCTAACCAAATGGTTTTGTCAAACGTATCAGCATCCAACTGCTCATATAACGATCTCCAGCTGCTGTTTCCACATAGGGTAAAATGCATTCCATTAAAACGGTTTGCGTTGCATAATTCGGGTATCATAGGCCTCCACAAGATATAATCCCCAATTTCATCCACACGCACTATTAACACCTTTCCAGAATGGGTGTTTACCGGTCTTAAACGGGCTAGCCAGCCTACCAGGTTGTATATTATATCCTTTATGCGGTTCAACATGCCCGAAAAAACTTTAATTTGCCCTACCAATTGGTAAATTATGGTACCCTACGATTTTAATCCTTCTATTAGCCACCCACTTTATTGGATTCGTAAGGGATTATACAACAAAATTAACCTTTACAGCGGAGAATTGCGTGGTCGGTTGCTGGATTTTGGATGCGGGGCAAAACCGTATCAGTCCCTTTTTACCAAGGTTACTGAATACGTAGGGGTTGATTATGCCGGAGAAGGACACGATCATTCCAATGAGTCCATTGATGTGTATTATGATGGGAAAACCCTCCCTTTTACAGATGCTTCCTTTTCTGCTATTTTTACCAGTGAAGTTTTTGAACATATTTTTACCCTACCAGCCATCCTCCCTGAATTATATCGGGTATTGCAACCCGGTGGTAAAATGCTGATTACTTGTCCTTTCGCCTGGGAAGAACATGAAATTCCCGCCGATTATGCCCGGTATACCCGGTTTGCCTTGCAGGATTTGCTACAAACTGCTGGGTTTACCATCGTGCAGGTTGATAAAAATGGACATGCTATATCGGCGCTGCATCAATTGTTTATCGTGTACTTGCATGATGAATGGATTCACCGGGTTTGGTTTTTTTCGCGATTTAACCTGTTTAAAAAAATAGTTCGCCAAATATTGGTGCCCCTGCTCAATGGCTTATTTTGGCTGGTTGAACCGGTGTGGCCCCGTTCCGATAAATTTTACCTCAATACCATTCTATTGGTAGAAAAGAAATAGATGAAAAAGATTTTATACACGGTTTGTTCTGCTAATCACCTTGCCCATTGCAAAACGATGGCCGATTCCTTTGCTGTGCATCATCCCGAATACAAAATCATCATCGGGTTGGTAGATAAAATCGATAATCGTTTTGCTGTTCAACAATTGGCTCCCTATGAAATTTGGGAAATTGCCAATATGGGAATACCCGATTTTGAAGCAATCACTGCCCGTTATTCGGTAATCGAATTGAACTGTGCCATGAAGTCGTTCGTAGCCCAGGCGATTTTCGCGCGGGATTACCCAGATATTTTGATGTATTTGGATTCCGATATGTGGGTGCATCATTCCTTGTTGGTGGTTGAAGAATTATTATACCAACATCCCATTTTAATTACCCCGCATTTTACGCAGGCACTACCCGATAACCAGCATAAACCCCTAGAGCGCGATTTGTTGCGTTCGGGTATTTACAATGCAGGATTTATGGCCATGACTCGCTCTGCTGTTACCGACCGTTTTTTACACTGGTGGGCAGCGCATATGAAAGAGGAATGTTACTATCGTTTCTCCGAAGGTATGGGGGTTGACCAAATTTGGCTTAATCTGGTTCCTACACTTTTTCCTGAAACCGGCATTTTTCTTCATCCAGGCGCAAATGTGGCTTATTGGAATATCCACGAAAGAGAACTCACGGAAACATCTCAGGGTATTCGGGTAAATGATGCTTACCCTCTTTTATTTCTGCATATCAGCGGATATTCTTTTGCACAACCGGAATTACTGTCTCGTCATCAAACCAGATATCATTTAGAAGCATTGCCAGTTTGGAAAAAGTTATTAGAAAACTACCGACAACTGGTTCAAGCAAATGGGTATGATACCTTTCATGCGCTTCCGTGTTTGTATACTAAAACGAGTGCGCCTTCTTTTGGAATCATGAAAACGCTGAACCAATTTCTTCAGCCCTTGGGTGTTAAGTTAACCAAACACAAAGATGGGTAATTAGTTTTTTTCAATTTTCAGCACCATTACTACATTGTAGTCGATATCACAATTGCTGGCAAACAGTTCCTGGTATTGAATACCCTCCAGCGCATCAAATTGTTTCTTCATATAAACATAGCCCATATCGGCATGAACGTGATAGGGATTCATTTCTATTCCGATATCCTTACAATAGATTTCATAGGCTGGTTGATCGGGAAATACCAGAATCAAGTTTCCCCCATTTTTAAGGATGCGGATAAATTTTTTGAGGGCATCAGAAGTGTCGGCAAAATCTTCTATCAGGTGACTGGTATATACATAATCATACGTATTATCCGCAACTGGTATAGATTCATTAATTACATCACAGGCAATATCCACCTTATCTTTTCCGGTATATGCATAGGGTTGTGGAAAGTCGATTCCATCACAATTCGATTTGAGAACTTTGTCGCCTCCAAAACCAATATCACAGCCTTTACCTGTGCAGTAGGGGAGTACCCATTTTCTTACTTTAGAGGTTTCAGAGGGATGCTGAAAGCGGATACCAAACCAGCGGGACAGGGTTCCTTTGATTTTTCGCTCTCTGATGTAAGCCCAGTTGTATTTCATAATAACTTATTGATTAAATAATCCTTTCAATGCATCTATTCTAAACTGAATTACCGGCCAGCTTTTTGGGGATGCTCCATGCATCCAATATCCAATTGCCAAGATAACCGCTGCCCCCAATTTAAACAAGTATTCGATAATTTTTATTAGGTAGGCTATTCCTCCTTTTTCCAACATACGAACCCTTTCGCCCCTTCCTATGCCACTAGCTACCCGATACATATATTCCGGAGTAAGCTTGGCCGTTTCAACCACATGTTCTACCCGAACATTGGGATCGTAATAAATAACCCGCCCTAATTCCATAAGTCGAAAAAAGAAATCCTTTCCTTCCCCTCCAATGCGAAGGGTTCCTGAAACGCCCAGTAGTTTTATATTAAAACCACCTATCTGATTAAAATCGGCAGTTTTGATAGTCATATTCGATTCTAGCGGATATTTTCCGTTTTTGAAGGGAGTTCGAACATCACTGTAATGAAAATGGCCAACCAGAGAAGAAACATAGTGACTCATCCACTTGGGTTCTTCCGGAATATACCTGGGAATAATCCTTCCTCCCATGCCTCCTGCTGCTGGCACTTCCCGAAAAAACGCAAGTAGGTTGGTTAAGAAGTCCGGGTAAGCAATAGCATCATCATCCATAAAACAGAGCAGTGGTGCTTTCACTTGGGTGGCTCCGGTATTTCTTGCAAAAGAAGCTCCCTGTCGGCTTTCCAGCATGTAATAAAATGCAGCATCCGGATGGCTTTCCATAAAATCTCTGCAAACTGATTCAGTGTGATCTGTGGAAGCGTTATCTACTACAATCACTTCGAACTGAGTATGAGGTAACGTTTGGTTGTATAAACTCTGCAGGGCTTCCCGAATATAATTTGCTCGGTTATACGAGCAGATAACGACTGATATTTCGGGATTAGTGGCTTGCATCTGTTTGCAAAGATAAGAGGGCTCCTTGAACTATATTTGGCAAACTGAATTCTTGAAAAAATTCTAGCGGAATGCGCCATTTCACATCAGGGTTGGTAACCTGCACCATCCGGTCAGTAAAGGTATCCCAGTCATAATCTGCTACCCCAATTAATACCTTATTCAAATTGGGTCTCTCTAATCCACGCATACCGGAGAGGGTACTAACGGAAGGTAATCCATGGGCCAATGACTCAATCAACTTAGTTTTAATACCAGATCCTAAGGTTACGGGATTGATAAAGCAGTCACTGCCTTCCCAATAAAGGGCAATCTCATTTTTAAAACCTACCCATACGATTTCAGGATTGCTGGTTAGTACTGCTTGCCAGGCTGTTGACAAGCCTGTTCCTGAAATTAGAATGCGAAAAGGAATTTTTTTTTGTTGTAATCGGGGAAGAATATCATATACAATTGTTCTGATTGCTTCTACATTGGGTGCATAATTCA
>CAIUKP010000079.1 GCA_903899675.1 uncultured Bacteroidota bacterium
GGATTGAATATGGTGGTGCCTATCGAGAACTTTAGTAATTACGTAAATGCCCGCAGCAATATTTATATCCCCGAGGATAAAGTAATTCCATTGAATGGGAAAGCTGGATTGCATCCGGCCATGACGGGGTTGGGAAATTTATACGAAGATGGTCAGTTAAAAGTGATTCATTCGGTAGGGTATCCGCAGCCTAATTTTTCGCATTTCCGGGCTACCGATATCTGGATGAGTGCAAGTGATAGTGCCACCGTGGTAAACAGCGGCTGGGCCGGGCGATACCTTAATTACGAATATCCCAATTTCCCTAACGGATATCCAAATTCAAGCATGACTGATCCATTGGCTATACAAATTGGTTCGGTTACTTCTCTCACGTTTCAGGGGCCTGCCGTTAGTATGGGCATGAGCATCAGCAGCGCTACTAACTTTTATAATTTGGTAAATGGTGTTACCGATCCTGCTCCCAATACACCTGCGGGTAAGGAATTGTCTTATATACGGGTGGTTGCTCAGCAAACCCAGCAATATGCTACTGCTATTAAAGCAGCTGCTGCCAAAGTAACCAAGCAGGTTACCTATCCTTCTGCTAATTCATTAGCCGATCAATTAAAAATAGTAGCCCGATTAATTGCCGGGGGTTTAAAAACCCGGGTTTATATGGTTAATTATGGCGGATTTGATACCCACTCGGTTCAGGTGAACAGCGACGATACTACCACTGGTACCCATGCTACTTTATTAAAAAATGTGAGCACTGCCATTAAAGCTTTTCAGGATGATTTGCGCTTGTTAGGTGCAGAGGAGCGGGTAGTAGGTATGACTTTCTCTGAATTCGGTCGTCGGGTTAAGAGCAATGGCAGCAACGGTACCGACCATGGTTCGGCAGCCCCTTGCTTTCTATTTGGCAAGCAGGTGATGGGAGGGGTATTAGGTGATACGCCTATTATTGCATCCAATGCAACCGTAAATGATAATCTCCCTTTTCAATATGATTTTAGAAGTGTGTATGCAACGTTGCTGAGTAAATGGCTTTGTGTAGAGGATAGAGATTTGCAACAGATTATGTTGAAAAATTTTCAGCAACTACCTTTGATCAATGGGGTAGCATGTAAAAAACCGGTAGATCTTTCTGGGGAACAACTTATTAGTAATTATCCCAATCCCTTTTCCAGCTCTACGGTTATTACTTTTAAAACTGCGGGCGGGCATACACTTATTCAGGTAATGGATACCTCGGGTAGGGTAGTGGCTAACCTTACCGATAAAGATTATTCCCCGGGCACTTATACCGTTGCATTTAATAGTGGGTTTATGCCCAGTGGGGTGTATTATGCTAGATTACAGAATATGGCTACTCAGCAAGTGCGCCCAATGCTAAAAGTGCGTTAATCCGATTTATCCTCTCAAATTATTTTAGTATCGGAAAGCTTATATAAGATTCATTGTGATATACCTTGATGGCAGCCTTGGTAAAATCTTTTGCGGTTGCCTGATAAATATTCATGAATTGCTGAGGATTTCTGTCAACCAGCGGAAACCAACTGCTTTGAATTTGCACCATTAATTTATGCCCCTTCTTAAAGGTATGCGCAACATCCGGTAGAGCATATTGGAAACGGGTAATTTGATTGGGAATAAATGGCTCGGCTTTTTCTAAGCTATTTCTGAATTTCCCTCTCATTACCTCACCCCGCACCAACATTTGGTAGCCATTCATTATATAGTTACTGGGCGGATTGTTTTCATAGTCATCTGGAAATACATCAATCAGTTTTACTATAAAATCTGCGTCACGGGATGTTATACTTACACAAAGATTGGCAACAATCGCACCCGCAACTGTTACATCGCTGGTTAGCGTTTCTGTTTCAAAAACCAACACATCTGGTCTGCGAGCAGCAAATCGCTGGTCGTCGGTCATATATTCACGGGTTCTGCCTGTATGCACATCTTCGGTATAAGGAACCGGCTTGTCTGGATCACTGATGTATTCGCTATACGTTAAAGGGTTAGCGGTAATTTTTTGAAATGAAAGTTTTCCATTTTTTTGTAGGTAACCATTGGTAATAGAAGCCTCTTTCGTCGGCCAGCTGTTAAATTGCCGCCATTTGTTTTCTCCGCTGAAAAAGATGGTGGCTTCGGGCAAATTTGCTCCCGTTCCCTTACCTTTTAAATAATATTGAAAAAAGGGATATTCAATTTCCTGGGCATACCATTCACTCGTATTGCTACCAAATTGTACA
>CAIUKP010000080.1 GCA_903899675.1 uncultured Bacteroidota bacterium
CCCCTTTTGCCGGCAGGTATACAACTGAGGGTGCTGTGATCACCATTCCCCTCGTCTTCCTGCAAAGCACGCAATAGTAAAGTATGCAGGGGATTTTCCATCAGTTATCTAATAAAAAAAAGTAAATGATTAATTAAGGCAATTCCTTCGCCTATTAATTAATTCGAACCGTTATAATATAATGCTTCCCTTTAATCATCTTCATCATCAAAGTAATGTTATAGCCTTTCCCTCCATTCAGTAAACGGCCCGTCATATACATCGTATTACCAATTTCACGGTCAGATATCTTTTCGAAACCCTGAATAGACTTCTCCGAAAAAAAGGAGCTGAGTGCAATAGCGGCCTGATTCTTACTCACATTTTTAATTTCGTCTTTCTCGGGAAATTTCATGTCGACCATCGCATCAAAATATTCCGCCACCTCATTGGCATGCGCAGTTTTAAGTGAAGAAACTAGCATTTCCAAATCACTTTGAACAGAAAATGACAAACTACTCAACGCCAAAAAACATACAAATCCTATCTTCCGCATACAATCAATTTAGCTTGTAACTTACCAATAACATGCCAAAAGTACCATTCTGGGCTTATTTCACAAAAGATAAGCAAAAAGCTTCTTTGATAAAATCGTAAATTTGTATATGAACAAGAAAGTAATATTAATTATAATGGATGGATGGGGACTGGGGAAAGTACCCGCTGCGGATGCAATTCAGCAGGCAAATGTTCCCTTTGTAAGTGGATTATATAATAAGTACCCCAACAGTACCCTCATAACCTGCGGAGAATTAGTAGGATTACCAGATGGGCAAATGGGAAACAGTGAAGTGGGCCACCTGAATTTGGGGGCCGGCAGAATTGTATACCAGGAGCTCCAGCGCATCAATGTGGCCATTCGGGAAGGTGAGCTGGCTTCTAATACTGCACTCCTAGAAAGCATTCAATATGCCAAAACCAATCAAAAGCCCCTGCACCTAATGGGTTTGGTGAGTGATGGCGGCGTACATTCACATACCACTCATCTAAATGCGCTGTGCGATTTATGTAAAGCAGCAGGATTAGCAGAAGTTTACATTCATGCATTTACGGATGGTAGAGATACGGATCCAAAAAGCGGACTCGGATACATTACTTCACTGGAAGAACATCTGCAGCAATCTGTAGGAAAACTGGCTTCCGTTAGTGGTCGGTATTATGCGATGGACCGAGATAAAAGATGGGAGCGCGTTCAGTTGGCCTATAATTGTCTGGTAAAAGGGGAAGGCCCAACCTCAAATTCGGCGAGAGAGGCCATACAAAATGCCTACGCAGCCGGTGTAACCGATGAATTTATTAAACCCACCGTTTTGCTACAGGCCGATGGTAAACCGGTTGCCACTATTCAAGAGGGGGATGCCGTAATCTGCTTTAATTTTAGAACCGACCGCTGCCGTGAGATAACCACCGTGCTTACCCAACAAGATTTTCCGGAGTGGGGGATGAAAAAATTAGCCCTGCACTTTACTACCATGACGCAGTACGACCAAACCTATCAGCAAGTAGGGGTGATTTTTAACAATGATAACCTCAATAACACGTTAGGAGAAGTGCTAGAAGCGCACGGTAAAAAACAAATCCGGATAGCAGAAACAGAAAAATATCCGCACGTTACCTTTTTCTTCAGTGGCGGCAGAGAAAACCCGTTTACCGGAGAGAGCCGAATTATGGTGCCTTCCCCTAAAGTGGCCACCTACGATTTACAACCCGAAATGAGCGCGGTAGAAATTACCGACCTGCTGATTCCGGAAATTGAAAAAGAAACAGCTGATTTTATCTGTTTAAATTATGCCAATGCCGATATGGTTGGCCATACCGGTGTTTTTGCCGCTGCCATAAAAGCAGTAGAAACTGTAGACGCCTGTGTTCAACGCGTGGTTACCGCTGCATTAGCCCATGGATATACCATACTGCTTACGGCCGATCATGGGAATGCCGACTTTATGATTAATGAAGACGGCACCCCAAATACCGCACATACCCTTAATCCAGTTCCACTGTTTCTGATTGACGCAGCTTACAAAGGCAAGCTGCTATCTGGAAAATTAGGTGATCTGGCACCTACTATTTTACATTTGTTGCAGATTCCTATTCCTGCAGAAATGACGGGGCAGGTGCTAACCATTGAAGCAACTGATTAATTATTTGCGTATTTTACAAACAATCTTTCAAACAAGCCCCCATGATCAAAAAAATTTTATTGGTTCTATTAGTCGCTTTCATAGTTATGCAGGCATTCCGACCAGCAAAAAATAATTCAGGAAACAAAACAAAAGATATCGCAGTAAGCTATCCCGTTTCCGACAGTGTTACTAAGATTTTTGAAAAGGCTTGTAATGATTGTCATAGTAACAATACCCATTACCCTTTATATGCAGAAGTTCAACCGCTGGCCTGGTGGCTGAATGATCATGTGACCGACGGGAAAAAACATTTCAATTTAAATGAGTTTAGCGGTTACCGGATTGCTAAGCAATATAAGAAACTAGAAGAATGTATCGAACAGGTGAAAGAAGGAGAAATGCCGCTCGAATCTTATACTCTTATACACAAAGAAGCCAGATTAAGCGAAGCAGAAAAACAAACCCTGTATGCTTGGTGTGAAGCAGTACGTGATAGTATCAAACAAAAATATCCGGCAGACAGTTTGGTTATCAAGCGCAAGAAATAACCGAATTTTTTAATGCCCTCTTTTTATGCCCATACACCAGGCCAAGTATCTCATTTCATCTGCGTTGGTTACGCAATGTCCTGCACCCGACCGGCCTGAATATGCTTTTCTTTGCATTGAAGGAAAGAGGAAAAAATGGAGCCAACATTTACACCGCCCGTTCCAATACAGACCCTCCTCCTCATCACTCCGCCCACCCATCGTCATCGCGCTTTGCGCAGCGCATGGACTGCACGGGGACCTTGTTGAACCTGCCGGCGTCTGTCCAGCGCGCGTCGCAGCAAAAGTCCCTGAAGCTGGCGTCGACCTCGGGCAGGG
>CAIUKP010000081.1 GCA_903899675.1 uncultured Bacteroidota bacterium
CTTTCAAATGAGGCCAGCCCAAAGGAATAATCACCCATCCCCCCATAAAAAATACCCACTGTAATAGATGCAGTGGTTGATATTTCGCCATCAGTGGTTTTATCAGAATTACATAAATTGAATATCCAATAGCACCGCCAATAACAAACAAATCGCCCAGCATTTCATCACCAGCGGCTGTGGAAGCAATATTGCGTGAAAATACTAAGATGCAGCCACCGGATATGCCCAGTAACAAACCCATTATTTTTGAAAGGGTAAGCGATTCACGCAAAAAAATGGCTGCCAAAAGGGTGATTGTAATGGGCGTAGTTAATATCAGGAGCGCTGCATGGATAGGACTGGTTAATGACATGCCCGTGATTGAAAAACTTTGATTCAAGGCAATACCTGCCATGGCACAAAAGAACAAGCGCACATAATCTTTAGCGGTGATGCTGGTGGCAACTGGTTTAAACAAATAGAGAATCCAGAATAATGATCCTGCACAAAAAATACGGATACTGGTAAGTGCCATCGGATGAAGCAATGCCGGACTCACCTGTTTAACGGCGATAACACTGGTTCCAAAAAAGAAATTGGCAATTAAAACCCCGGCGATAGCTTTTGCACGTTCCGACATTCGTTTTACATTTCCAGATGCGATTGAGCAGTCTGGCCCCAGTAATTAATTACTGGCATTAGTATTTAAAAACTTTTCCACCCGCCATTACTTCCTGAGTTTTTTCGTCGAAAGTAACTTTTTCGCCTGTTCTGGCAGCGGCATTCGTCATGATGTTGGCAATAGAATGATAATACCCCGCTTCAACCGGAGCATTGGTTTGCTTTCGGCTTCGAATACATTCCATCCAGTTTTTAACGTGGGCAGTGGTAAGCTCATCCCCACCTGTATTAGCACCTGATTCTACTTTTACCAATTTATTAGTAAGACTAACTTCGGGTAACAAATTGGGCATCATACCCATTGCTTCGGCAAATCTTGGGGTAAGTCCTCCTTTGGAAGAAACTTTATTGGTAATCAGGTTCAGTTCACCTCCATTGGAATAATAAATTTCTGCGGGCTTTTCTTCACCGTTATGCATACGTGAGCCAAATACTACCTGAAAACCGGTGGTAGGATCGTTGGTAGGACCATAATCGAAAACAGCTGTGATGGTATCCCAGTTTCTACGGCCATCTTTCCACATATAAATGCCGCCATTTGCCGTTACGCTGCGCGGATGATTGTAGCCACTGAACCAATGCACGGTATCAATCTGATGGCTCATCCACTGCCCAGGTAATCCGGATGAATAAGGCCAGAATAAACGATACTCTAAATATTTACGCGGATCAAATTTTTCGTATGGACGATTCAGCAAATAGCGCTTCCAATCTAGGTCTTCTTCCCGGCATTGTGCAACCAAAGCAGGCCTTCTCCATCTGCCGGGCTGATTTACATTCCAGGACAATTCAACCATGGTGATGGGACCAAATTTGCCCGATTGAATAAATTCGGCAGCGGCCATATAGTTAGGTCCGCTTCTGCGCTGAGAACCAATGGTAACAATACTTTTAGAAGCTTTCACCGCCTTAAGGGCTGCGCGGTTATCTTCCATGGTTTCGGCAAAGGGCTTTTCACAGTAAACATCCACGCCTGCTTTTACGGCTTCAATGGTATGTAATGCATGTTGAAAGTCGGCCGTGCTAATAAAAACCGCATCTACAGAACGGGATGCATATAGTTCCTCATTATTTCGGTAAGCAGTAATATCATGCCCCATTTTATCTTTCAAAAAGGCAGCCCCTTCTTCGCGGCGCTTCTTCCAGATGTCAGAAACGGCAACAATGTCAAAATTCATATCCTTATAAAACTGCATAAAGGGAGGGATATGAGAAGATTTGTGGCGATCGGAAAAGCCAACCACCCCTACCCTAACGCGGTCGTTTGCGCCAATAATACGCCCATAACTACTGGCACTAAAAGCCAAAGAACCCATATAAGTTCCGGCAACAGCCTGAGCAGATTGACGGATAAATTTTCTTCTGGAACTTGACATAAATAAAAATTTATGGTTGATTGTTTAGCAATTAAAATAAGACTTGGCATTATAATAGGCAATGTCTTTCAACACCCCCCCTACCCATTTTTCATCATTAGGTAATAGTCCCTTATTCATTTCATCTGCAAACAAATTACAAATGATGCGTCTGAAATATTCGTGGCGGGGAAACGACAGAAAACTTCTGCTATCGGTAATCATTCCTACAAAAGTACTGATGAGGCCCATGTTAGAGAGTGCATTCAGTTGCCTTTCCATTCCATCTTTTTGATCGAGAAACCACCAGCCAGAACCAAATTGAATTTTTCCTCTTGCAGAGCCATCATTGAAATTTCCCAGCATACTGGCAAAAATTTCGTTATCGGCGGGATTGATATTATACAGAATGGTTTTAGTCAATTGATTGGTTATATCCAACTGATCGAGAAATTGAGCAGTGGGTAAAGCTTGTGAAAAATCTCCAATTGAATCAAATCCCGAATCGGCACCCAGCAGTTTATTTAAGCGGGTATTATTATTTCGGATAGGGCCCAGATGAAATTGTTGCACCCAACCATATTGATTATAGAGCCGGCAGAGTTCCATCAAAACATACCCTATAAAGGCATCTGGATTAGAATATTGGGCTTCCGGATTTTGTAAGAACTGTTCAAATTCTTTTTCCAATTCAATTGTAAAATTAGCAGCGGGTGGAAGGTACGATAAGCCGTGATCAGAAACCCGACAGCCATTTTCGTGAAAAAAGCGAACCCGATTATGAAGTGCTTCCAGTAGAGTAGTAACATTTACAATTTTTACGCCGGAGGTTTCCTCCAATCGAAGCAAACTTTGCTTGAATGCAGAAGGATACTGAATAAATAAAGCCTTATCGGGCCTGAAGGAGGGATACATGCGAGTAGAACCGCCTTGTGCGGCCATATTGCGATGGTGTTCCAGCGAATCCCAGGGCTCATCGGTAGTACCTACATATTCAACCCGAAATGATTGTAAAATTGCTTGGGTATTGTGGGTAGGTTGCTCCAGTTGCAACCCAGCTCTCTGATAAATATCTTGGGCATTTCCGGCATGCAGGTATTCATGAATACCGAATACATTTTTCAGTTCGAGGTGCGTCCAGTGAAATAGCGGATTGCGAATGGTTTGCGGAACTTTTTCGGCCCAGGCAATAAATTTTTCTTCATCCGAAGCATTTCCGGTAATAAAATATTCGGGAACACCCAAAGTTCTCAGCGCCCGCCATTTGTAATGATCACCACTCAGCCAGATATCGGTTAAGTTAGCAAAGGAATGATTGGTGGCAATGTGTTGGGGGATCAGGTGACAGTGATAATCTATGATGGGCAGGTCTTTAACATACTGATGATAAAGCGTTTGGGCGGTGGAAGAATCCAGTAAAAAATTATCATCAAAAATATAACCAGGCATATTCGTTTCGAGTTGATGGGAGAAAATTAAACCCCGCTAAATGCAGTAAAAGCTCCATCTACCCGAATTTCAGTTCCGGTTACAAAAGAAGAAGCATCACTCAACAGATAAATGAGTGCTCCATTCAATTCTTCCGGATGTCCAAAGCGTTTATAAGGAGTATTTATGATTACTTTATTTCCCCGATCGGTATAAGACCCATCGGGTTGGGTTAATAAGGCACGATTTTGTTCGGTCAAAAAGAAGCCGGGCATGATGCAATTGACCCTGATTTTATCGCCTAACCGGTTGGCCACTTCAACGGCAAACCAACGTGTGTAGCAATCAACCGCCGCTTTGCCCATACTATACCCCAGCACACGGGTTACCACCTGATGGGCAGTTACGGAAGAGATGTTTACAATACTGCCCCCTTCAAGATCGGCCATTACGGATCCGAATATTTGAGTAGGTAATAAAGTACCCCACAAATTTAAATCCATGGCTTTCTTCATGCCATCGATATTCAAATTGAAGATATTTCCTTCTGGAGGTAGAATTCCTTCGGGCACATTTCCGCCTGCGCCATTTACTAATCCATTAATGGTTCCTAGTTTATCTACTATTAATTCGCGGGCAGCAATCAGTTGCGATTCATTCAACACATCGGCGGTAATGGCTAATGCGGTTCCGCCGGACTGTATCACTTCATCCGCTCGTTGTTGTGCCACGGCAGTATTTCTTCCGAGTATTACGGGTATTCCTCCGGCTGCGGCAATGGCTTTAACAAATGCGCCTCCCAAGA
>CAIUKP010000082.1 GCA_903899675.1 uncultured Bacteroidota bacterium
GGGATTGTATCGCAAAAGAAATCAGTAACAAAAAGAGTATTTTTTTCATGGGTAAAGGTGATTAGGGTAAAGTTAGGTTGCTGACTTGAAACGATATTGATAAATTAACTATATTCAAGCGATTTTGATGGTTTAAACTTACAAAATAATTAGATAAACCCAGCGTAACTATGAAAAAGAATAGTGGCACTTTATTGGCTCTGATGATGTTTTTAGAATATTTTATCTGGGGAGCTTGGTACGTTACCATGGGAACCTATATGGGTGAGCATTTACACGCCACCGGATTAGAAATCGGTGCTGCCTACGGAGCACTGGCCATCGCAACCATGATTTCCCCGTTTTTTGTAGGATTGGTTGCCGACCGCTATTTTGCGGCTCAAAAAATAATGGGTGTATTGCATCTGGCAGGAGCGGTTTTGCTACTTTCCGCAACCTTTGTGAACCATACCGGTACTTTTTACTGGATCATTCTTATTTACTCACTACTTTATATGCCCACCATTGCACTTAGCAACAGTATTGCCTTTTCTCAAATGGATGATCCCGGCAAGCAGTTTCCTTGGATTCGTGTGTTTGGTACCTTGGGCTGGATTGCAGCGGGCTTATTGATTAGTAAATTGAATATTGAAAAGACTTCCGTTACCTTTAATATGGCTGCCTTGTTCTCTGCAGCACTGGGGTTACTGAGTTTTGTATTACCCAATACCCCACCCAAAGGAAAATCCAGCGATGCACTGGGAACCGATGCCTTTGTATTATTCAGCAACCGCTCGTATTTGATATTTTTTATTGCGGCTATTTTGGTTTGCATCCCACTCTCTTTTTATTATGGATTTGCCAACCCATTCTTGAATGAATTAAATTTTAGCAACGCTGCCGGTAAAATGACGCTGGGACAAGTTTCAGAAGCGGTATTTATTTTAGCCATCCCCTTCCTATTCTATCGGATTGGCGTAAAAAATATGCTGTTACTGGGCATGACCGCCTGGATTCTGAGATATGTATTCTTTGCCTATGGTGATACCGGCGCCAATACCTGGATGCTATATGCCGGAATTATTCTTCACGGAATTTGTTACGACTTTTTCTTTGTAACTGGCTATATGTACACCGAAAAGAAAGCAGGAGAAAAAATTAAAAATGCTGCGCAGGGACTATTTACCTTTGCTACCTATGGCGTGGGCATGTTTATTGGTACCGGATTTTCGGGATGGATTGTAGACAAATACAAAGTAGGTGAGGGACATCAATGGACGAATATCTGGATGGTACCCGCCTATATCGCCTTAGGTGTACTGATTTATTTTATCTTGTTTTTTAAGGAATCAAAAACAACTGAAACCGCTAACAACCCTAATGTATAAATAGATATGAAAAAAGTTGCCATGCTAGGCTCCGGTTTTATTGGCCGGTTTTATGCCGACTCGCTGCAAGGTTATCGCAGTAAAGACAAAGTAGTAAGCGTGTATTCGCGCCGGGAAGAAAGTGCCCAAAAGTTTGCAGCAGACTATGGTTGCATTCACTGGACCACCACCATGGAGGAATCTATTGCCCATCCCGATGTAGATATTGTTTGTATTGCCCTACCCAATAATTTGCATGAAGAAGCCGTAATGCTTTGCTGCAAACATAAAAAAGCGGTAATGACTACCAAGCCTTTGGGAAGAAATACAGCCGAAGCCAAAAGAATGTTACTTGCCGTAGAAGAAGCCGGCATTTTTAATGGATACCTGGAAGACCTTGTATATACTCCTAAATTTATCAAAGCACAGGAGAGCGTGAAAAATGGGGCACTCGGCAGAATACTCTGGGCAAAATCTAGAGAAACCCATCCTGGCCCGCATAGCGATTGGTTCTGGGATTTAGAACAAGCCGGAGGCGGATGCATACTAGATTTGGGTTGCCACTGTGTAGAGATTACCCGCAGCTATATTGGCAAGGATATAAAACCAGTGGAAGTGATGTGTTGGGCAGATACCCAGGTTAAGCCAATAGATGCAGAAGATCATGCCATCGGCCTGGTGAAATATGAAAATGGATCGATCGCTCAGTTTGAAGTAAGCTGGACTTTCCGCGGAGGATTAGACTTACGCGATGAGGTAATGGGAACAGAAGGAACCATCTGGATCAATAGCTTTTTAAGAACCGGTTTTGATATGTTTACCACCGGCAAGGGGGCAGACTATGTAGCAGAAAAGGCAGAAAGCAATTCTGGCTGGCTGTTTCCGGTAGGAGATGAACTGAATGAATTGGGATACAATCACATGTTTATGGATATGTTCAATGCCATGGAAAAAGGTGTTGCCCCTAAAGAAACTTTTTACGACGGCTATGTGGTGAATGCCATTTTAGATGCTGCCTATCTTTCTGCTAAAACAAAACTCTGGGAGCCCGTTCAACTGGATATCTGGAGAGGAAAAACCGGATTAACCAAAGAGAGTCATCTGGTAAATTACGATGCCGACCATTACCTAGTAAAAGAGGAAATGACACACTATGGTGCTAAAAAATTAATCCTTAAAAATAAGCATACCGGTAAAATTACGGAGCAAATTATTTCATAGCCAAAAGACACAGGATTCATCCTGTGAACAAAAAAAGTTAACCTCCTTAACTAATTTGATATGTTGTTGCCTCAACAATTCATCCACCATGTATATTTTTGGCTGGAAAATTCCGACAGTACCCAAGACCACAATGCGTTATTAAAGGGATTACAAGATCTATCTGCAGTGCCCACCATCCATCAATTTCATATTGGGGTGCCGGCAGCAACTAATCGGGGGGTGATTGATACGAGTTATGCCTTTTCTTGGCTGGCGGTATTTCTTACTCCTGAAGATCAGGATATCTATCAGTCGCATCCCATTCACCTGCATTTTGTAGATACCTGCAAACATCTATGGAATACAGTAGTGGTATATGATTCGGTTGGAGCCTAATTCTATCCACTACAGATTCCCTTTCTTTAACTCACTCACGGCAAAATCAGCCGCCTTGGCCGTTAATGCCATATAGGTTAGGGAGGGATTTTGGCATGCAGAGGAAGTCATACAAGCCCCATCTGTAACCAACACATTCGGAGCATCCCAAACCTGGTTATTTTTATTCAGCACCGATGTTTTGGGATCGAGTCCCATTCGTGCAGTGCCCATTTCATGAATACCATGGCCCATGGCATGTCCATTATCGCGGGTTTGAATATTTTTTACGCCGGCATTTTCCAGCATTTCTTTTAGGTCGGCAACAATGGCTTTGCGCATCTTCAGCTCATTTTCTTTTAATTCGCAATCCATGGCTAGCACAGGCAATCCCCATTTATCTTTTCGCTGTTTATCGAGGTAGATATGATTATCGTGATTGGGTAAAATTTCTCCAAATCCGGTAGCCCCTATCTTCCAGGTTCCTGGTTCGGTAATGGCTTCTTTGTAATCGGCGCCAATTTGCAATTCGGCAATTTCGCGGCTCCAACCATCTCTACTGGCACTGCCCTGATAGCCGTATCCCCGAAGAAAATCCCGCTTATCGTTGCCAATATTGGCGAAACGGGGAATATAAAATCCATTCGCCCTTCTGCCAAAATAGTAACTGTCTTCAAATCCCTCCACCGTTCCAGAGGCACCCAGATTATAATGATGATCCATCACATTATGCCCTAATTCGCCGCTGCTGCTTCCCAATCCTCCCGGCCATACATCTACGGCTGAATTCATCAGTACCCAAGCAGAGTTGAGTGCAGAGGCATTCAGAAATATTATGCGCGCATAATATTCATAGGTTTGGTTGGTTTCCGCATCCAACACTTCTACCCCCTTCGCTTTGCGGGTATCTTTATCATACAAAATTTTCGTAACAATAGAAAAAGGCCGAACGGTAAGGTTACCGGTTTTTAGGGCTGCGGGCAATGTGCTGGATTGGGTACTAAAATATCCGCCAAAAGGACAACCCTCCCAGCATCGGTTTCTGAATTGACATTGGGTTCTCCCTTCAATGGGAGCCGTTAAATTGGCCGTTCTGCCGATAATCAAGTGTCGGCTTCCCCCATATTTTTTTTTGATTCGGGCAGCAACATCCTTTTCAACACAATTCAAATCCATGGGTGGCAGAAACTGACCATCGGGTAAATGAGGAATCCCCTCTTTAGAACCACTGATGCCGGCAAATTTTTCAACATAATCGTACCAAGCCGCAATATCCCGATAACGGATAGGCCAATCCACGCCTACCCTTCTTTTGCATTGGCTTCAAAATCTAAATCACTCCAACGATAACTTTGTCGTCCCCATAATAAAGAGCGACCACCCATTTGATAACTGCGCCACCAGGTGAAAGGTTTAACTTCCGTGTAAGGACAATCCTCCTCATTCGTCCAGGAATCCATTACTGCTTCTGCTGCCGCCCAACCGCGGTGAATTACCGGGTATTTTTTCTTTTGCTCATCGGTGGTTCTTCCTCGGTGCGGAAATTCCCAAGGATCAAGTGAGGCTGTTTTATAATCTTTAATATGCTCCAATGGTTTACCTCTTTCGAGCATTATTACCTTCAATCCTTTTTCAGTAAGTTCTTTAGCGGCCCATCCTCCGCTGATTCCGGAGCCAATTACTATGGCATCAAAGGTTTGCTGAGCTTGTGCCTTGGTATTTAAAAGGGTGGAGTCGTTGGGCATGGCAAGTGTTTTCGTTGAAGCAGTAAAATAAGCAATTTGATTGAAAATAAAAAAAGCATGCCCTAGATAAAATTGCATGTAGGGATTATTTTGCAGCTATAAAAAGTTAGCAATTTAGAAGAATAAAGCAGTCTCCTGACAACATAATTGATGCGATGTTTAATCTCGATAGGAGTGAGTTCGAACTTTTTATGGATAGATTTATTGCTTGTTGGGACTTTTAAATGCATTTGTGTTAGTAAAAAAGTAGCAATGATGTTAAAAAAAAAAATTCATATTTTTTGAGATCATTTTTGATATCTCCCCTAAATCTTCTGCATTAATAACTATTTAATTTTTCATTTTGACCACTTCATATGTTATGCTTACCAATTGGCTTTATTGAATCCTAAATTTGGAGACAGGATTTGTGCTATTTGAAACTTTAAAGGTCTTGTAAAGGCTTGAGTTTTCTGATTGCTTGGTTATCTTTGACAAAAAAGAGTTAGCAACCTATTAAACAATATTTTTATTAATATATTCGATAAGTATTCTTTGCATTTTTCAACTAAAACCATATATTAATTACCTCAACATTATAAGTAGCCTATTAAAATAAACTTACCAATGATATTAAATTTATATGGAAAATTCAACCATCAGTAAACTAAATAAAACTTTCGAAGACTCAGCATACGAGCAGGATGGAGTTGAATATTGGCTTGCCAGAGAACTTCAAGAGCTTCTCGGATACACAGATTGGCGAAATTTTCTCAATGCAGTGGAAAAAGCCAAAGAGAGCTGCAAAACCACAGGGGAAGACATTTTAGACCATTTCGTTGACGTCACCAAAATGGTTA
>CAIUKP010000083.1 GCA_903899675.1 uncultured Bacteroidota bacterium
CAGTTGACTGAGCGTATCGAATAACCATTCGGGAAATTCAGGCATTTTTTTTCCTTCAATTTTAACTCCCAATATTCCCTGCTCGCCGTTTCTGATAATTTGATTTCCCTCTGGCGCCAGAAATTGCCAGGTATTATTTTGGAATGTAGGTAAAATTATCTTACTAGATTTATACGTTTCTGAGTCAATAAAGTTATTGTAGAAATAGACAGGTGGTACTTTCAGTTCAATAAGTGAGGATGAATTGTTGGGATTAAATAGATATTGAATGCCTACTTTAATGGTTTCTGTAAATCCGTTAGCAGTTGTGCTCAGAAACAGTTGCGTGCCATCTGTGTAAAATCGGTTGAATGGAATGCCGATGGACGCGGTTTCTTTGTGCGTTAGGGAAATAACAAGCTCGTTCTCTTCTATCAGCTGTTTTTTGTAATTCAACAGAAAATAGCTGAGATGAATTACATTCAATGATCTGCGAGCTAACAAAGAATCGTTTAGGTAAGTAGTATCCCCCGCAAAAAAAGTAAATGGATCTGTTTCTTTGCAGTCTATATATAAATGTAGCAAACTGGTATCTGACGAAAATGATGGGATAGGGATATTTTTTTTAAGATCTGCGGGAGTAAGCAAAGCAATCGGAATTTGTGCAGTATCCGTTAATCGAAAATCATGTTCTTTTAGCAAAGACGTATACAGTTGTTGTAAGATTACCTGCTGTCGGCTGGGATCTAACAAGTATTTCATCGATGGCCCGGTGGTAGAGTAACAGCGCATCATCTCCAATACTACTTTTTTCTGGGCATCAATAGAACTGCTAATACAGATGCATACCAGCAAAGCAATCGAAGTTTTTTGTAACAAGTGCAACATGTATTGTAATATTACAAAAAGTAAGCCAAAAATGTATTTTCAATTCATTTTATGAATCCAGTAGAAAGAATCATACCAGCAAGGGAATCGGTTTATTTAGATGGCCCCAAGCCCAGGATTAATGAGTTTTACTTTGCCTGGGACGTTTTTAAGCAGTTTATTAAGGGGTTCCGAGCCTTGCACTTTTTGGATCCTTGTATCACCGTTTTTGGTTCTGCCCGGTTTACCGAACAGCATCCCTATTATCAGGCTGCCCGCGAATTTGGCAAACAAATCGCTTCGCTCGGATTTACCACCATGACGGGCGGCGGTCCCGGAATTATGGAGGCAGCAAACCGCGGGGCATTTGAAAATAATGGCACTTCTGTGGGTTGCAATATCCAGCTACCCTTTGAGCAACACCCCAACCCGTATATGCATAAGTGGATCACTTTCAATTACTTCTTTATTAGAAAAGTGATGTTGGTTAAGTATTCCTATGCTTTTATCATTTTGCCCGGCGGTTTTGGTACCATGGATGAGTTATTTGAAACACTCACCCTTGCCCAAACTAAGGTGATTAATAATTTTCCTATCGTGTTATATGGCAAGGATTATTTTACTCCCCTGTTACTGGCTATTGATACAATGATTGATAAGGGAACGATAAGTGCTGCCGATAAAAAGCTTTTTTTGCTTACCGATGATATCAACGAAGCCATGCAGTTTATCCAATCCTATATAAAGGATAACTACAAAGTGAAACCAAGAAAACGGCTGTGGTGGTTATTTGAGAAAAGGTAGTATTAGGATTTGCCTATTTTTTTACCGGCCGCGAAAGTATAGCCTAAACTTAGAATCAATTCGTAGGTTCCAAATGCCTGACTGGCAGTTCCCTGATAAACTTTTAATCCCGAATACCGGGCGTAATCTACCTTGTTCGTGAACTCCAGAAATACATGGCGATAAAAAGTAGCTTTTAATCCTGCTTCTGCGCCTACATTCCATCCGCCCAACTGAAAACCATCCGTATTTTTATTTCCGAATAAACTGTTTTCTACATGTGGAATAACAGGGCCAATACCTCCCTTGCCGAGGGCATCGAGTGTAAAATTTTTATTGGGGGCTTCCCATAAACGCCATCTTTTTACCAGATTAAACAATAAAAAATTAGCGCCGTTATTTAAAAAGTAATAAAATCCATTCGCTGAGCTAAACAAGATCGAACTATCTACCCCTCTGCCACCCAAGGTTCCGGAGATACGCATGGTTTGGCCGTCTTGTATAATATGCTTGGTATGATCGAAGTTGATTTCAAATGCCAGTCCTTTTTGCTTATTGAAGAAATAGCCAATCCGATAATTGTATTGGGGGATGCTGAGGGGGATTTTGAAGATGCCCTTGTCCCATCCGGGATTGTCGTGCGACTGAACCTGATGTAAGGTATATTGATTGTTAAGTGCCGGTTGATTTACTTTTACATCCGACCGGGTATACCATTCTTTGTTATAACCCCAGGAAAAATAAAATTCTCCTTTCCTTTCGCTTCGGGTTTTTTGGGCAAATAACGATAGGGGCAATAAACAAGATAGTAAAAGGTACTTCATCATAGGTACGCAAAATTAATCCAAATTAGGGCGCAACCATTTTTCGGCTTCCGCAAGTGGCATATTTTTTTGTGCAGCATACGCTTCCAACTGATCGCGCTGAATTTTTCCTACCCGAAAATATTGACTCTGCGGATGGGCAATATACCATCCGCACACAGAGGAGGCCGGATACATCGCCAGATTTTCGGTCAGTTGAATGCCTGTATGTTCGGTAACCTGCAGTAAATTAAATAGAGGATATTTTTCCGTATGATCGGGGCAGGCGGGATAGCCGGGGGCAGGACGAATACCGGTATAATTTTCTTTAATCAAATCTTCATTACTCAATTGTTCTGAAGGATTATATCCCCACCAAGTGGTTCGGGTTTGCAAGTGAAGGGCTTCGGCAAAGGCTTCAGCTAGGCGATCTGCCAGTGCTTGTAACATGATTTTATTATAATCATCATGGGCCTCTTCCATTCTTTTGATATGGGGTTCTATTCCATCAATGGTTACTGCAAATGCTCCGATATAATCAGGATATCCTGCATCAACTGGGGCAATAAAGTCGGCCAGCGATAAGTTGGGTTGCCCCGCAGCTTTCCGAATTTGCTGACGGAGAAAATGTAATGTTATCGTTTCTTCCGAATCTTGAATTTGAACGCTATCATTTTTGCTATTGGACTGCCAAAAACCAACCACTCCATTTGCCGCCAACCATTTTTCTGCTATCAACTGATCAAGCAATGCGTTGGCATCTGCATACAACTGGGTGGCCTCCTTACCTATAATTTCATCCGTTAATATTTCTGGAAAAGAGCCATGCATTTCCCAGGCAATAAAAAAAGGTTTCCAGTCTATAAGGGCACGTAACAAATTCAAATCATAGGCTTTAAAGCTACGCACCCCGGTGAAGCTAGGTTGCGTGGGCTGGTAGCTTGACCATTGAATATTGCATTTGTTTTTTAGTGCTTCCGGGTAGGTGAGGTATTCTTTAACCGTTTTTTTGTTATCGAAACCGAATTTTAATTCTGCATACTCTTTTTCCGCATTCTTCAGAAAGCTTTCGCGATTCTCTTTATTTAATAAACTACCTGCTACGGTTACGCTTCGGGAAGCATCTAGCACGTGAATCACGCCATTTGGATATTCGGGTGCAATTTTAACGGCGGTATGCATACGAGAAGTAGTGGCGCCGCCTATCAATAGGGGTTGCTGCATTCCTCTCCTTTTCATTTCATGAGCGATATGTACCATTTCATCTAGCGAGGGAGTAATCAGTCCGCTTAACCCAATAATATCTACTCCTTCTCTTTGGGCGGTATCTAATATTTTATCTGCCGGCACCATTACGCCCAAATCAATAATTTCGTATCCATTACATCCCAGCACTACTCCCACAATATTTTTACCGATATCATGTACATCCCCCTTTACGGTAGCCAATAAAATTTTAGCTGCTCCGGCTGCTTCCGTTCCGGTAGTGCCGGCTGCCAGATGGGCTTGCTTTCTTTCTTCTTTTTCTGCTTCAATATAAGGAGTTAATACCGCTACACTTTTTTTCATTACCCGGGCACTCTTTACCACCTGTGGCAAAAACATTTTTCCTGCTCCGAATAAATCTCCCACAATACCCATTCCATCCATCAGAGGCCCTTCAATCACTTCCAGTGGGGTTGCATAGGTTTGCCGGGCTTCTTCTGTATCTGCTTCAATATAATCGGTAATTCCATTAATTAAAGCGTGGGATAAGCGCTTTTGGATAGATTCATTTCGCCAGGCCTCATCTTTTACCTCCACTTTGCCCTTTGCTCTTACCGTTTCGGCATGCTGAATAAGTAATTCAGTAGCTTGGTTGTTGTCATTATTTTTATTCAGAATTACTTGTTCGCAAAGATTTTTTAAAACGGGCTCAATTTCATCATACACTACCAATTGCCCTGCATTTACAATACCCATATCCATTCCGGCGCGGATGGCGTGAAATAAAAATACGGAGTGAATTGCTTCCCGCACATGATCGTTTCCGCGAAATGAAAAAGAAACATTCGACACGCCCCCACTCACTTTTGCCAGTGGCATTTTTTGTTTGATTTCTCGGGTGGCTTCGATAAAGTCTACCGCATAATTATTGTGCTCTTCAATACCCGTTGCTATGGCAAAAATATTTGGGTCGAAAATAATATCCTCCGGAGGGAATCCTACTTTTTCGGTTAAAATTTTATAAGCCCGCTCGCAAATGTCTATTTTTCTTTGTTTGTTATCGGCTTGTCCCTGCTCATCAAAAGCCATCACAACCACTGCTGCACCAAAGTCGCGACAAATATGGGCCTGTTGAATAAATTTTTCTTCCCCCTCTTTCAGAGAGATAGAATTCACGATACATTTTCCCTGTACACATTGAATTCCTGCCTGAATAATTTCAAACTTAGAGCTGTCTATCATGATGGGAATGCGGGCGATATCAGGCTCACTTTGCAGGAGGTTGATAAAATTCGTCATGGCGGTTACACCATCCAGCATTGCATCATCCATATTCACATCCAAAATCTGAGCCCCACTTTCTACTTGTTGCCGGGCAACTGATAGGGCTTCTTCCAGTTGATTGTCGCGAATCAGCCGGGCAAATTTTTTAGATCCGGTAACATTCGTTCGTTCCCCTACATTCACAAAATTGGTTTCTGGTCTTACAACCAGGGGCTCGAGACCGGATAAACGCAGAAAGGGATGAATGGTGTGTTTACTCATATCATTTATAAATCAGGCGGTAAGCACTTCCGGCAGCGGCCGTGGGATAATATTTTTTACTGCGTTGGCAATATGTTGAATATGATCGGGGGTGGTGCCACAACAACCGCCCACAATATTTACAAATCCTTCTTTGGCCCATTCTTCAATAAAATGGGCTGTTTCATGGGGCTGCTCATCATACTCTCCCATCGCATTGGGTAATCCGGCGTTGGGATAGGCAGAGGTAAAGCAGCTAGCTATTTGCGAAAGTTCCGCAATATGCGATCGCATTTCTGCTGCCCCCAGTGCACAGTTGAGCCCAACGCTTAATGGCTTGGCATGCATTACAGAAATATAAAAAGCTTCCAGGGTTTGTCCGCTCAAAGTTCTACCGGATGCATCGGTAATGGTACCACTAATCATTATCGGGAGTGGCTTTTGTGCACGATCCCGGAAGTATTGATTAACAGCCACAATTGCAGCTTTGGCATTTAAGGTATCAAAAATGGTTTCAATTAATAAAATATCTACCCCTCCATCTACCAATCCACGGATTTGCTCATAGTAGGCCTCTACTACTTCAGTAAAAGTAACTGCCCGGTAGCCGGGATTGTTAACATCAGGGGATAGACTTAGGGTTTTATTGAGTGGTCCGATGGCACCTGCCACAAAATTTGAATCGGCTTGCGGATTCTCCTCGACGAGTCTTCTCCTGCCAACGGACCACCCGCCGATATTCAATGACC
>CAIUKP010000084.1 GCA_903899675.1 uncultured Bacteroidota bacterium
AACATCCGAGGCAGTTCAGTTATTGCAATCCCTTATTCGTATTCCTTCTTTTAGTAGGCAGGAAGGAGAAACAGCCAGACTTTTAGAAAATTATTTGCAGGAAAGCGGGATAAAAACCAATCGGCACCTGAATAATGTGTGGGCCGTAAATCAACATTTTACACCCGGACTTCCAACCCTTTTACTGAATTCTCATCACGACACGGTTAGGCCTAATAAAGCGTATACCCGTGAACCATTTGACGGGGCAATTGAAGAAGGAAAATTGTTTGGCCTGGGCAGTAATGATGCAGGAGGCGCATTGGTAGCGCTGTTATTTACCTTTTTACATTTTTATTCGCGACCCAATCTGCCCTATAACCTGGTTTTTGCGGCAACAGCCGAAGAAGAAATTTCGGGTGTGCAAGGCATAGAGGCGCTACTCCCGTTATTGCCTCCGATCGATTGCGGAATAGTGGGCGAACCTACTTTATTGAACCTTGCCATTGCAGAACGTGGCTTATTGGTGCTGGATGTAACCATTCAGGGTAAAGCAGGTCACGCTGCCAGAGAAGAGGGAGAAAATGCTTTGTACAAAGCCTTGCCAGATATCGAGTGGTTTAGGCATTACCAATTCGAAAAACAATCTGATTTGTTGGGTCCTGTAAAAATGTCGGTTACTGTAATTGAAACCGAAAATAAAGCGCATAATGTAGTACCCCCGGTTTGTAATTTTGTAGTGGATGTTCGGGTTAACGAGTGTTATACATTTGAAGAAGTGCTTGCAGTAATCGAAAAGCATGTGCAAGGCAAGGTACAACCCCGCTCATTAAGGATGCGGTCATCCTCTATTCCGCTTGATCATCCCTTGGTAAAAGCTGGATTGGCACTGCAACGTACCGTCTATGGATCACCTACTACTTCTGATAAAGCTTTGATGCCTTTCCCCACGTTGAAAATGGGGCCTGGCGATTCGGCAAGAAGTCACTCTGCCAATGAATTTATTTATGTACACGAACTGGAAGAAGGGATCCGGCTGTATAAAGAACTACTAAATTTGGTGTTATGAAACTTTGGAGCAAGGGAGCAACTCAAACAGCTAGTGCGATAGAACGTTTTACAGTAGGGCATGACCGCGAAATGGATCAGCTACTCGCTCCCTATGATATATTGGGATCGCTGGCACATTGTAAGATGCTGGCAGCAGTAAAATTACTTACACAATCTGAGTGCAATCAGTTGGTAAAAGAGCTCCGCGACTTGTACAATCAATCTATTACCCAGGGGATAACTATCCCTCCCCAAGCAGAAGATATCCATTCGTATATAGAAGCATTGCTCACCGAAAAATTAGGAGATACCGGAAAAAAAATTCATGCGGCCCGCAGCCGGAACGATCAGGTGCTGGTAGATGTAAAACTTTATATACGAAATGAAATCGAATCGCTGGTAGAAGCCGTTCAGCCGCTCTTTAGTTTACTCATTCAGCAAAGTGAACGATTTAAACATCACTTACTTCCCGGATATACCCATTTACAGTTGGCCAGGCCCTCTTCATTTGGACTTTGGATGGGGGCCTACGCAGAAAGTATGGTAGATGATGTAATCACCCTGCAATCTGCCTATCGGGTGGTAAATAAAAATCCGCTGGGTTCTGCTGCGGGATATGGTTCTTCCTTTCCAATCAACCGAAGCCTTACTACAGAGTTATTGGGATTTGAAGCCTTAAATTATAATGTAGTGTACGCGCAAATGGGGCGGGGCAAGGCAGAACGCATCACCTCAGCTGCTATGGCCAACCTAGCAGATACCCTAGCTAAGATGAGCATGGACGCCTGCTTGTATTTGAACCAGCATTTTAATTTCATCAGTTTCCCTGCGGAATTAACTACCGGATCGAGCATCATGCCGCATAAAAAAAATCCTGATGTTTTTGAACTGATTCGGGCAAAGTGTAATCAGCTTCGCGCACTGCCCAATGAAATATTAATGGTAACCACCAACTTGCCTTCGGGATATCATCGGGATTTGCAGATACTGAAGGAACATATGTTCCCAGCCTTTCAAACCCTTAAGGATTGTTTAGAAATGATGCAATTGATGATTTCACAGATTACCGTTCGCGAAAATATCCTGACCGATGAAAAATTTGCCTATCTTTTTAGTGTAGAGGAAGTGAATAAACTTGTATTACAGGGGGTTCCTTTTCGGGATGCGTATGTGCAAGTAGGCAAATCAATTGAAGCGGGCACTTTCCGCTATCAAACGGAGATTCATCATACCCATGAAGGATCTATTGGCAATCTTTGTAATCCGCAAATCACCTCTCTGATGCAGGAAGTGGTAGCCGGATTTCAGTTTACCCGAGTTCAGCAGGCAATCGCCTCTCTACTAGCCGATTAACACAAAACTGTTTCTATTTCTCTCAAATGTTGTTTCTTTGACTTTTAAAAACCTTGTGCATGAAAAAAATGCTGTTGGTTGTATGTCTGTTTGCAGGGGTACAATCTGTTATGAGTCAGGCAAAAAAGCCTGCCACTGCTGTTGCTAAAGTTCCCGCTGTTAAGCCGGCTCAACCAGTGAGTGCCCTTAAAACCATGTCGGATAGTGTTAGCTATTCGCTCGGGGTAAAAATTGCCCAAAGCTTAAAAACCCAAGGCTTTGATGATCTTAATTTTGCGATGGTGCAGAAGGCATTTACCGATATTAAAAATGGTGCCAAACCCATAATGAATGATGAAGCTATCAATAAATGTTTGGGTCAATATCAGGAAAGGAAGAATGCCGAAAAATCCCTTTCTACCAAAAAAGAAGGAATGGCTTTTTTAGCTGCAAATGGCAAAAGGCCAGGCGTGGTAACCACAGCCAGTGGCTTACAATATGAAGTGCTTCGGGCGGGTGCCGATTCTACCAAGCCTACATTGGAAAGTAAAATTCGTTGTCACTACCATGGAACGCTAATAAATGGACAAGTTTTCGACAGTTCGGTAGACAGAGGGGAGCCCATTACTTTTCCGCTGAATGGGGTTATTCGAGGCTGGCAAGAAGGCTTACAATTAATGACCGTGGGCAGCAAATGGAAATTCTTTATCCCCTCCGACCTTGCTTATGGAGACGGCGGTACTGGCGGACCAATTGGACCGGGTGCAACCCTGATTTTTGAAGTAGAATTATTAGGAATAGAAAAATAGTAGTTGCTTTTGCAGTAATATTTCCCTTCTTGATTAAAAAGTACAGTGGTATGAATGAGTCGTTTGTAAATCGTATTGAAAAGGAACTGGATGAAATTCGCAGTGCAGGATTGTTTAAGCAAGAGCGCATTATTGCCAGTGAACAGGGTGCTGAGATTTTAGTGAACGGAAAAAAAGTATTGAATTTTTGTGCCAATAACTATTTAGGCTTATCGTCGCATCCCCGGGTAATTGAAGCAGCCCACCGGGCTATTGATAGCAGAGGGTTTGGTATGAGCAGTGTTCGGTTTATCTGCGGTACCCAGGATATACACAAGGAACTGGAAGAAAAGCTTTCCCGATTTTTAGGAACGGACGACACGATTTTGTATGCAGCAGCTTTTGATGCAAATGGAGGTGTTTTTGAGCCCTTATTTCAAGAGCAAGATGCCATTATTAGCGATGCCCTCAATCACGCTTCCATTATTGATGGGGTAAGATTGTGTAAGGCACAGCGTTTCCGTTACGAGCATAATAATATGGCCGATCTGGAACTGAAATTGCAGGAAGCTGCCGGTTGCAGAAGCAGGGTTATTGTTACCGACGGTTCGTTTAGCATGGATGGAACCATTGCACAACTGGATAAAATTTGCGACCTCGCCGATCAATATGATGCAATTGTGATGACGGATGAATGTCATTCTTCTGGATTTATTGGTAAAACCGGAAGAGGTACCCATGAATATAGAAATGTGATGGGTAGGGTAGATATTATTACAGGTACCCTTGGAAAAGCCCTTGGCGGCGCCAGTGGTGGATTTACATCAGGGCGCAAAGCGATCATCGAAATGTTGCGTCAGCGAAGTAGGCCCTATTTGTTTTCCAATACCCTGGCACCGAGCATTGTAGGAGGTTCTATAGCCGTGCTGGATATGTTAACCGAAACCACCGAATTGCGTGATGCGCTGGAAGCCAACACCCAATATTTTAGGGCGCAGATGACGGAAGCTGGTTTTGATATCAAGCCGGGAGAGCACCCAATTGTGCCCATTATGTTATACGATGCCGTACTCTCTCAAAAATTTGCAGCAGCGCTTTTAGAGGAAGGGGTATATGTGATTGGTTTCTTTTTTCCTGTTGTTGCCAAGGGGCAAGCAAGAATTAGAGTACAAATTAGTGCGGCACATTCGCGGGAGCAGTTGGATACCACCATTGCAGCCTTTAAAAAAGTGGGCAGCCAACTGGGGGTAATACATTAGCCAACCGAGAATGCGGCAATTCCTTTTTTAGCCTGTACCTTTGCGCAAAACTTAGCGGAATGCGCATGAAAATTTCTTTCGGTCGGTTTATTTCCCCTGTATGGCTGATTGCTCTATTATTTGGCATGCAAGCCTGCTCGCCCAATAATGTAACCATAGACGATTCGCTGAAATCTTATTTTGACAGCGCCGGGGTAATTGGTACTTATGGTATGTTTCACAATGGCGCCGGAACTTTTACGCTTTGTAATGTAAAGCGATACCGCGACTCGGCTTTTACCCCCTATCATTCATTTGAGCCCATTCTTCAACTGGTTGGTTTAGAAACCGGCGTAATAGCCAATGAAAAAGGGGTAGTAATTACTGATTCTGCTAATAACCGCGGCGTTGCAGCCGATAGTGCCTTGCAATATTCGGTTGGGGAATTTTATACTACGGTTGCCCACTCCATTGGAATTATCCGATTACAGGCTGCCCTAGATACCCTTCAATATGGGTCTAAGAAAATAGTAGGGCGGGTAGGAGATTGCTGGCAGCAAGCTGGTTTTACTATTTCCCCCGATGAACAACTTGGGTTAATAAAAAGATTGTATTTCAACCAACTTCCCTTTCAGAAAAGAAGTCAGGAAATAGTGAAAAAGTTATTAATCAAGGAAAACAATGCAAACTACCAACTTGCTTATCATAGTTCCCGAACGCTCCTTGCGGGAGGCGGTGAAATGGATTGGTTGGTTGGATGGGTGGAAGAAAACAAGCATCCTTATTTTTTCGTAATGAATACTATCCGGGCAGCCGGCAAGCCCGCTGCTACTGCTGCGCCAATAGATTTGTTGAAGAAAATTCTGCTGCAACAGGGATTTTTGATGGGTAAAAGGTAGCGGAAATACCCGCCACAACAGAACTAAAGCGCGTTGGGAATGTTAACTAATAAGAATCGCTGATATGCAACAGTATTGTAATAGCGTAACTCAGGTAAGCCGGCTATTAACCCGGGAGGTTTCTATTGGAGGCCTACTGCTGGGGAATGGCCATCCGGTTAGGGTACAAACCATGACCACCACAGATACCCTTAACACAATTGCTACCGTTGAGCAAACGATTCGTTGTATTGAAGCGGGGGCAGAGCTGGTGCGCATTACGGCCCCCAGTAAAAAAGAGGCAGAAAATCTGCTCCATATAAAAAATGAACTTCACAAGCGCGGCTATTCCACTCCTTTGGTGGCGGATATTCATTTTACACCTAATGCGGCTGAAATTGCTGCCCGCATTGTTGAAAAAGTGCGCGTTAACCCAGGTAATTATGTAGACAAGAAAAAGTTTGAACAGATTGATTATACCGACGCCGAATACCTAGAAGAAATAGATCGCATCCGCGAGCGATTTACCCCTTTGGTTAGAATATGTAAAGAATATGGAACTGCTATGCGTATTGGCACCAATCATGGTTCACTGAGCGATCGGATCATGAGCCGATATGGAGATACGGCAATGGGAATGGTAGAAAGTGCGATGGAGTTTTTACGAATTGCACGTGATGAAAATTATCATCAGATTATTCTCAGTATGAAATCCAGTAATCCTCAGGTGATGGTGCAGGCTTACCGATTGCTGATCCAACAAATGCAAGTATCTTTTGGAGAATGTTATCCGCTGCACCTTGGGGTTACAGAAGCGGGGGATGGAGAAGATGGAAGAATTAAAAGTGCTGCCGGTATTGGTACCTTGCTCGAAGATGGCATTGGAGATACCATTCGGGTGAGTCTTACAGAAGACCCCGAATTTGAAATTCCAGTTTGTAAAGATCTGGTAAAAAGATACATACATACTACAACTGCTGCTGCCGGTATACCCCCGATTGAGCGCATTCCCTATGATCCATTTTCGTACAGCCGGCGGAAAACTTTTGCAGTGGGCAATATCGGGCACCAGCAGGTGCCAGTGGTGATAGCCGACCTTAGTAAGTTAGCAACCATTCAGCCCTCCGATTTGCAGCAAGTGGGATATGCCTATGATGCAGCAACCGACAAATGGAATATTAGCGATACGGCAGCGGATTATATTTTTACGGCACATACCCTCCTCTCCTTTGAGCTTCCTGGTACTTTGCGGGTTTTGGTGTATCCTGCCGTTTGGGAGCAAGTTCAGCAAAATCCTTCCTATGTTCCATTATTCAGCATAAGCGGGTATTTGTTGGCCACCCATAAGAGTAGTTATATGAATGTGGTAATGGTTGACTGTTTTAGTGATGCAACTGATATAAATGATTTTACGGGCCTAGACGAAATAGCAAATGATCCGGCTGTTGTGTTGGCATTGAGTAGTCGTTCCCAACAAGCAATGCCGGCAGTAAGAAGAATGTTTATGGAGTTGATGAACCGGAAAATCATGAATCCGGTTATTTTGGTTACCGACAGTAATTATGTAAGCACTGATGAGCATCTGATACATTATGCAACTGAATGTGGCGCATTATTGCTGGATGGAATGGGAGATGGTATTTGCCTGGGCATGACGGCCGAAAGTTATCGGATGATGCAGGAAACGCAGGTTACTACCAGCGGGCGCAATTATCTTACCAATGCTGGCGCAGAACAATTTATGAATGCGACTGCCTTTGGAATTTTGCAGGCTTCCCGCACGCGAATTTCTAAAACCGAATACATCAGTTGCCCCAGCTGCGGAAGAACTTTGTTCGACCTGCAAGAAACTACTGCCCGCATTAGAAAAGTTACCCATCATTTAAAAGGAGTAAAAATTGCAATTATGGGATGCATCGTGAATGGGCCCGGAGAAATGGCCGATGCAGATTTTGGCTATGTAGGTAGCGGACCTGGAAAGATTACGCTTTACAAAGGGAGAGATATTATGAAGCGCAATATCGATAGTGATATTGCAGTAGAAGAACTCATTAACTTATTAAAAGAAAACGGAGCCTGGATTGAACCTATTGGTGTTAAATGACGGAATCAGATAGGCTTTGGATGGATTGATAACATGCACAATACCACCACAACGGATTTTCTGGTGATTGGTTCGGGAATTGCCGGACTCACTTTTGCGATTAAAACAGCCAAGCGGTTTCCCGATAAAACCATTACGGTTATTACCAAAACGCAGGCCGATGAAACCAATACCAAGTATGCACAGGGAGGAATTGCGGGTGTTTGGGATGAAAATACCGACAGCTTTGAAAAACATATAGAAGATACCCTAATTGCAGGAGATGGATTGTGTAATTCTGCAATCGTTAATCTGGTAGTTCATGAGGGGCCTGAAAGAATTCGCGAGATCATCGATTACGGTGCCGATTTTGACAAGAATGATCAAGGTGATTATAGTTTGGGCAAGGAAGGGGGCCATAGTGCTAACCGGATTTTACATCACAAAGATGTAACAGGCCAAGAAATGGAAAGGGCCTTGTTGCATGAAATGACCAGCTTACAAAACATTCAATTGTTGCACCATTGTTTTGTGGTAGATATCATTACCCAGCATCACTTAGGATATCTGGTTACTAAGTCTACCAACAATATTACCTGTTATGGGGTGTATGTGTTGAACCTAAATACGGGAGAAACAGAGAAAATCGTTTCGCGCATAACTTTGATGGCCAGCGGGGGGTGCGGACAAGTTTACCGAACTACTACCAATCCTCAGATTGCTACTGGCGATGGCATTGCCATGGTTTACCGGGCAAAAGGGAAGATTGAAAATATGGATGTTATTCAATTTCATCCAACTGCTTTATTTGAACCCGGCGTATCTCCCTCTTTTTTAATTACGGAAGCAGTTCGAGGCGATGGGGGCATATTGCGCAATAAAAACGGGGAAGCTTTTATGCATCGCTATGATGAGCGAAAAGATCTGGCACCCCGCGATATTGTTGCCCGTGCTATCGACAATGAAATGAAACAATGGGGAACAGAGCATGTATACTTAGACTGCCGGCATATGGATGCCGATAAATTTTTGCATCATTTTCCAAACATCCATGCCAAGTGTTTGAGTTTGGGGATAGATGTGATGCAGCAAATGATTCCTGTGGCGCCGGCTGCGCATTATAGTTGTGGCGGTATAAAAACCGACGAGTGGGGATGCACCTCTTTGATTAATTTATATGCCTGCGGCGAATGTGCCAGCACCGGCTTGCATGGAGCCAATCGCCTGGCAAGTAATAGTTTACTAGAAGCAATGGTATTTGCACACCGGGCATTTGAGCACAGTTCTACAGTAATTAATGAAGTAGCCATTCAGGAAGCAATTCCTCAATGGGATGCAAAGGGCACAACCGATCCCAGAGAAATGATTCTTATAACCCAAAGCAAAAAAGAACTGCAGCAAATCATGAGCGATTATGTGGGTATTGTACGAACCGATGAAAGATTAGAAAGGGCTATGAAACGGTTGGATTTGTTATATGAGGAAACGGAAGCGCTGTATCGAACCACCAAATTGTCGCCACAACTATGTGAGCTGCGTAATCTGTTAACAGCCGGATACCTGATTGTGAAAGGGGCGCAGTTTAGAAAAGAAAGTCGTGGATTGCATTACAATACCGATCATCAGCAAAAAAGCCCATTGCTTCAAAATATCATTCTGTAGTGCAGCCGGCAATCCGGCGCTGCATAATTTGTATCTTTGCAAATTGACACTATAAACCATGTAGATGTATTACTTCTATTACGGACTCTTATACTTTTTATCCTTATTGCCTAACCGATTGCTGTATTGGATAGGGGATGGATTTTATGTAATAGTATACTATGTTGTTGGGTATAGAAAAAAAGTAGTATTGAGTAATTTGCTAATTGCATTTCCAGAAAAAACCCAGGCCGAGCGTGTTCGAATTGCCAAGGATTTTTATCATCAGTTTGTAAATACGATGATGGAAACCATTCAGCTGATTGCTATGAGCGACCAGGCTTTTGATAAACGGGTAACTTCTAATTCCGAAGTATTGAATCAGTATATTGATTCTGGAAAAAATGTTCAATTGCATACGGGTCATTTTTTTAACTGGGAGATGATTAACCTGGGTGTTGCCCGCAAAAGTTTATTTCCATTTGTGGGCGTTTATATGGCGTTCACCAATCGCTCGTTCGACCGGATCATGTTCAAAATGCGTAAGCGATTTAATACCATTCTTATACCGGCTGCTCATTTTAAAGATCGGTTTGATGAGTATGTTAACGGGAAATATTTATTAGGTTTGGTAGCTGATCAAAATCCCGCGCGAATAGATAAAGCATATTGGATTTCCTTCTTCAATAAAGTAACCGCATTTACGTCAGGGCCAGAAAGAGGTGCCCGCGCTAATGATACCGTGGTATTGTTTATCAGCGTTCGGCAACCCAAAAGAGGGCACTATTATTTACACTACGAATTGATTTCAGAAAATCCCCGGGAATTACCAGAGGGGGAGTTGACTAAAATATATGTGGCTAAACTCGAACAGGCTATACGAAATAACCCTTCTAATTATTTGTGGAGCCATCGGAGATGGAAATGGGAGTATAATGCTACTGATGCCAGTCAGCAGCTGATTCAATAAAAAACAATGGTGGTTTAGTTTAAAACAGCAGGCTCTTTCTCAATAGTAAACCGGTGTGAAAGTTCTTTGATGGCATTCCATCCTCCCACTACATTTCGTACATTATGAAACCCTTCTTTTTTGATGAGTGAGGCGGCAATTACACTTCGGTAACCACCGGCACAATGTACATATATGTTCTGCGTTTCATCTAGATCACACATGGCGGCGGGGTCTTTTAGATTGTCTAGAGGCAGATTGAGGGCATTTTTCAGGTGCCCACCGGCAAATTCGGCTTCTTTTCTTACATCTGCAATTAGCAAGTGATTATCGAAGGGAATATCCATGGCCAACTCATCCGCATCAACTTCTACAATCAAATCAAATGGCTCATTGGCTGTTTGCCAAGCATGGAATCCTCCATCCAGATAACCAATCATTTTATCAAATCCTACCCTCGCAAGCCGAATGATGGTTTCTTTTTCTTTGCCCGGTTCAGTAACCAGTAATATCGGTTTTTCAAAAGACAATAAACTGCCCGCCCACTCTGCGAAGCGACCATCCAGCCCAATACTGATTGAACCTGGGATAAATCCCTGTGGAAATTCGGAGGAGTTGCGGGTATCTAATACAATTACGGCTTCATCTGCCATCGATTGTTTAAAGTCATTTACCGATAAGGCTTGCATTCCGGTGGCCAATACATTATCTAGACTATCATAGCCATGCTTATTAATCATTACATTGATAGGAAAATATTGCGGAGGAGCGGAAATGCCTTCGGTTACAGCTTTAATAAACTCTTCGCGGTTGGCAGCCTGCAGGGCATAATTAGATTTTTTCTGTTCGCCAATGGTACTGAATGATTCAGGACCCAGATTTTTACCACAACTGCTACCGGCACCGTGTGCAGGGTAAACTATTACATCATCTGCCAGTGGTATTATTTTCTTTTGCAAGCTATCGTATAACATCCCTGCCAAATCATCCATGCTTATTTCATTTTCTTTTTGGGCAAGATCAGGGCGGCCTACATCCCCCACAAACAGGGTGTCTCCTGTAAATACGGCATAATCTTTCCCTTGCTCATCCTTCAACAGAAAACAACAACTTTCCAGCGTATGCCCAGGGGTATGTAATACTTCAAGGGTAATGTTTCCGATCGTAAAAACTTCCCCGTCTTTGGCGATGTGAACCGGATAGGTTGTCGCTGGGGGTGGGCCATATACAATTGTTGCTCCAGTGGCAGCAGCTAAATCTATATGTCCACTTACAAAGTCGGCATGGAAATGCGTTTCAAAAATATACCGGATAGTAGCTTTTCTCTCACGTGCCAATTCCAAGTAGGCTTCTATGTCTCTCAACGGATCAATTACAACTGCTTCCCCATTACTTTCTATAAAATAGGCAGATTCACTTAAGCAGCCTGTATATAATTGGCGAACGAACATATGGGTTCAATTGGGGGTGGGCAAAAAGATAAGTATCTTAACTATTAGATAGCTAAGTTTCACCACAAAGGTACTAAAAAGTATTAGCCTACAAGGGATTCCACAAACCGAACTACTTCAGCCAGGCGCTGATAGTTTACAGAATAATAAATGAACTTTCCGTCGCGGGTGGTGGTAACAATACCAGCTCTTCGTAAAATCGCTAAGTGCTGGGAAGCAACCGACTGTTCGAGTCGGAGTTTCACATAAATTTCGGTTACAGTCATTTTTTGACTCTCATCCAGTAACTTGATAATTTGCTGACGCAACTTGTGGTTAATGGAACGAAGGATTAGGGCAGCTTTTTTTGTATGAACAAAATCTACCTTAACGGGCACATTACCATTTAACAGTTCCACGGATTGTAATGATTGGCTCATAACAATAATTTAAAGTTTTGAGGGGGGTAAAAACTTTTAGCCCCTAAAGTTACGCATTTTTTATCATATAGATAAAAGAATTAAATGTTTTACCCCTGTTGTTTAGGCAAAGATGTATTGTGAAAATCTTTTATGTAAATAGGTTCCGAATAGGCTATATCCTCACTGTAACCGGTTATTAAGGTTTCAAAAGCTAAAAAAGAGAGGTCTTCCAGCAAATACATGCATTCCGGAAAACAGTAGGTACCTTCAGGAAGCATTGTTTTCAGTTTTGATGAGCCATTTCCCGAATATATTATATATTTTTTTTCTATTAATGTTTTGCCTTCAGGTTCAGTCAATATAACTGCTCTTGGGAGAATTGCTGGTTGAAGATTGGCCGTATAAAGTGCAGTAAATACTTCCATTCTGCGGGCATCGATCATGGGGCAAAACAGGGTTTCCGGGGTAATCTCTTTGCCAAGTGCTTTCCAATTTCTTACACTGGCTGCCGCCATTACCTGTAGGGTATTTAAAGTGTATAGAGGAATATTTAGAGCGAAGCAGATGCCTTTGGCAGAGGATAGGCCTACTCGAAGGCCGGTATAACTTCCCGGACCATTCACCACTACCACCCCCCCGAGCTGCGCAAGTTGAATACCGGTTTCAATGCACATAGCTTCAATTGCCGGCTGAACAAAGGTTGCGTGCTGCCGCGAATCGCTGTTTTCACGAAAAGCGAGCACCTGATCCTTTGTTAGCAAAGCTACCCTGGCAATTTCGGTAGCAGTATCAACAAGCAGCAATAACGTCATAGAAAAAATAAGTTGATAGTGGGCAAAATTAGGTTGGCAAGTTCAAAGAAAAGTAGTCAATTTGTTTTTCAATTTATCATTATGTCTAAAGAAGTAATCATTACCCCCGCTGCCCCTGCTCCAATCGGACCCTACAATCAGGCAATTAAAGCAAACGGATTTGTTTTTGTGAGCGGACAAGTTGCCATTATTCCTGCTACTGGAGAAATAGTTAGCTCCGGCATTGAGTCCGAAACCCATCAGGTGATGAACAATATTTTGGCCATATTGCAAACCGCCGGCATTGGGTTTGAGCACATAGTAAAAACCACTATTTTTTTAAGTGATATGTCGTTGTTTGGTCAGGTAAATGAAGTGTATGGTTCTTATTTTACCGGCAACTACCCAGCCCGTGAAACCGTTGCGGTAAAGGGCTTACCCAAGGGAGTTAACGTGGAAATCAGTGTAACTGCTCTGCAAAATTTATAATACGCTTACCTGGTATCGGGTTATAAAGCTTTTGGGAGTGTGGGGCTGTAGTTGAATCAACAATAATTGATTGTTGAAATTATCTGGCGCTCCGCTCAAGTTTTCCAGGGCGATACTGTTTCTGTTGTCGGGAATAAATACCTGTAAAACCGGAAAAGTATTATCGGGTAAAATATTGAGTGAAATAACCGAATTGCGAAGCGTGCAAAACCTATGGCTTTCTGCATCCTCCCACACAAATCCATTATCGAGTTGAATTCCCTGTAAGGAGCATCCATTTACAAAGCGTGTGTCTTGCAAATACCTGCCAGTAGGTAATAAATCTGCATCATATTCCATAATACGGCTAGTAGAAAATTGTAAGTTCCATTCATCTGCCTTTCCACCCAATGTAAAATAAGGATGCCATCCTTCTGCAAACGGAATGGGGGTTGGGTTTTCGTGCCAAACAGTAGTGGTTACCGAAAGTTCGGCACCTTTTCTCAGGCACCAAATAATTTTCGTGTGGTAGGGAAAGGGATAACCCGGATCGGTTCCCGGGTAATAGCTGCTTAATTCAACCCGGGCCTCCTGTTCATCTGTAACCGACTCAGTTACTTCAAACGCTGCATCATATTGCAAACCATGAATGGCATGCTCACCCATATATTTCTTTTCAATTTGGTAAGCTGTGCCGTTCCAATCATACCTACCCTTTTTCAACCGGCATACAAAAGGACTTAACCGAACACTCTGAAACCCTTCGGTACACCTGGCTTGCGCATCGGCAATACCGGTATATCCATCCACTATATTAAAAGGGTTTCCCTGCACTGGGATTTCGAATCGGTTCAGGAAGCCCCCAAATGAATAGATTTCAGCGCAAACTCCCTCGTAGGCGTTCAACAGCGAAATAATCGAGAAATTATTTTCATTGCGTATCTGAATTTCGAATTGCATAGCGTATTGTTATGATGAAAATAAGTAAAATAGCAGCAAGCATCTACCAAATTACAAAAAACTAACAAACGTTAATATCCTTGCAGGAAATCATTAATTTTGTCACTCAACTTAAATCATATGCCCTATATTCCGGTTAATCCAGTGCGCATGGTTACTTCCACCAGCTTGTTTGATGGACATGATGCTTCTATTAACATCATGCGGCGCATTTTGCAATCTAAGGGGGTAGAAATTATACACCTGGGCCATAACCGAAGTGTTCTAGAAATTGTAGAATGTGCCATACAGGAGGATGTACAGGGGATTGCTATTACCAGCTACCAGGGGGGGCATTTGGAATTTTTTACTTACATGAAAGATTTACTGGAAGCATCCGGATGTGGCCATATTAAAATTTTTGGTGGGGGAGGTGGAACTATTTTGCCCTCCGAAATTGAAACCCTTCATCAATATGGGATTACCCGAATTTATAGTCCGGATGATGGCAGGCAAATGGGTTTAGAAGGTATGATTGAGGATGTGATACGCCATTGTGATTTTCCGTTTCTTTCTTTACAAGAATCTCTTCCAGTGTATAATAGTTCGCCCGAGCATATGCATTTATTGGGTAGGGCCATAACGTTGGTTGAAAATGGTCAACCACTGTCACCTACAACACAATCCGCTAAAAAAATTCCGGTAATTGGTATTACAGGTACCGGCGGTGCCGGAAAGAGTTCGGTAACGGATGAGTTGGTGAGAAGATTTATTCGGGAAGTGCCCGATAAGAAGTTGGCGATAATTTCTGTAGACCCTTCTCGCAAAAAAACTGGGGGTGCTTTGTTGGGAGATCGAATTCGCATGAATGCAATTCATCATCCGAATGTTTTTATGCGAAGTATGGCTACCCGCAACAACCATCAGGCACTTAGTTCTCATTTGCCAGATGCAGTAGCCCTTTGTAAACAAGCGGGGTTTGATTTGATATTGGTTGAATCTGCAGGGGTAGGGCAAAGTGATGCATCTATAGTAGAAGGTTGTGATGTGAGTGTATATGTGATGACGCCCGAATATGGAGCGGCTACCCAATTAGAGAAGATCAACATGCTCGATTTTGCCGATCTGATTGCCATCAACAAATTTGATAAACCCGGATCGGAAGATGCTATGCGGGATGTGGGGCGCCAATACAAACGGAATCATCAAATTTGGGATGAAGATGCCGACCTACCAGTGGTGGGTACCATCGCTGCTCAATTTAATGATGTGGGTATGAATGAATTGTTTTACCGCTTACTACAAAAAGTTGAAGAGAAAACCGGTATTCGATTTCAGTCTGCAACTATGCATACAGCCCCAACTTTCTCTCCTGCTTCTCGGGTTCAGATTATCCCTGCTGGAAGGGTTCGATATTTATCGGAAATAACCGAAACCATTGCTGCCTTCAATCAGTGGGTAGAAAAACAGTCGGCGCTGGCTTCTCAATGGTATCAACTGGAAGGAACCATTGGCGTAGTTGCTAAACAAGCGAATGCACAAAACATTTTGCCCGCTTTGCAGGAATGTAAGCAACAAGTAACCAAGCAGCTTGATTCTGCCTCTATCGAACTAATTCGTAATTGGCCAGCCAGGGTGCAGCAATATTCCGGAGAGCATTTATCTTATACTGTTCGTGGACAAGTGATTGAACAACCCCTGCGATTTACTTCACTAAGTGGTACTTCTTTATCTCGAGTAGTCTTGCCAAAGCATACCGATTGGGGGGATATTTTACGTTGGCAATTACAAGAAAACCTCCCCGGCTATTTTCCCTATACTGCTGGCGTTTTTGAATTGAAAAGAAAGGATGAAGATCCAACCCGCATGTTTGCAGGGGAAGGGCCTGCCGAACGAACCAATAAAAGATTTCATTATTTATCTCAAGATCAGCCAGCCATTCGATTGTCTACAGCGTTTGATAGTGTTACGCTTTATGGCGAAGACCCAGCTTCCCGCCCCGATATTTATGGAAAAATTGGTAATAGCGGGGTTAGTATAGCTACGTTGGAAGATGCCAAAAAATTATACAGTGGTTTCGATCTCTGCGATGCGAAAACTTCTGTTAGCATGACGATTAATGGCCCTGCACCCATTATATTGGCATTTTTTCTAAATGCTGCCATTGACCAACAATGTGAAAAATGGATTACAGAAAATAACCAATGGGCGCGGGTAAAGGATTGGATAAAAATACATATTCCCGAAAGTGAGAAGCCTGTTTATTCGGATACGATTCAGCAAGGGGTTTTGCCCGAAGGAAATACCGGATTGGGATTACAATTATTAGGGGTGAGTGGCGACCAAGTGCTGCCGGCAGAAGTGTATCAACAAATAAAAGCCTATACGCTTTCTCAGGTTCGGGGTACGGTACAGGCAGATATACTCAAGGAAGATCAGGCACAAAACACCTGTATTTTTTCTACCGAATTTGCCTTGCAGTTAATGGGGGATGTTCAAGTATATTTTACCGAACATCAGGTAAAAAACTTTTACAGTGTAAGCATCAGCGGATATCATATTGCCGAAGCAGGCGCCAACCCGATAACCCAACTGGCATTTACACTCGCCAACGGATTCACCTATGTTGAATATTTTTTGAGTCGCGGTTTGTCAATCGATGATTTTGCCACCAACCTATCATTCTTTTTCAGCAATGGGATGGATCCCGAATACAGTGTGATAGGGCGGGTAGCTCGCAGAATCTGGGCTAAAGCTATTCGGAATAAGTACAAAGGCAATAGTCGGTCTCAAAAATTAAAATATCACATCCAAACCAGTGGCCGCAGCTTGCACGCACAGGAAATTGATTTCAATGACATTCGTACCACTTTGCAGGCCCTGTATGCGATTTATGACAATTGCAATAGTTTACATACCAACGCGTATGATGAAGCCATCACTACCCCTACCGAAGAAAGTGTTCGCAGGGCAATGGCGATTCAGCTGATCATCAACCGCGAATTAGGCACCGCTTTTACCGATAATTTTACTCAGGGAAGTTTTGCCCTGGAAGCCCTTACCAATATTGTTGAACAGGCTGTGTTAGCCGAATTCGACCGGATATCTGAAAGAGGCGGTGTTTTAGGCGCTATGGAAAGAATGTATCAACGCCATAAAATTCAGGAAGAAAGTATGTATTACGAAACTCGTAAACATACCGGTGAACTTCCTATCGTTGGGGTAAATACATTTTTAAGCAAAAAGGGGAGCCCTACTATCATCCCCTCCGAAGTGATTCGCAGCACGGCTGCTGAAAAGGAACAACAGATCAACAACCTGGCGTCTTTTCAAAAACGGCATGCCTCGGAAAGTACGGCAGCCTTAAAAAGATTACAGCAAGTGGCATTGGAAAATGGCAATATTTTTGCCGAATTGATGGAGACCGTTAAAACCTGCTCCCTCGGAGAAATTACGGCGGCTTTGTATCAGGTGGGAGGTCAATATCGCAGAAATATGTAATCTGTTTGATACAACTTGTGTAAGTTGCTTGCGAATTGAATAGTTATTGATAATATTGTTTATGCAAAAGTTGATTCTAATCGTATTTGTACTCTGTTGTGTTAGTCAATCCCTTTTTGCCCAACCGGGTAAGAAATATGATAGCACCATGAAATTGGGTAAGGTTGGTTATAAAGTTTATTGCAGTAATAAGGGAATGGATAAAAATAGTTTAACTATTTCCCCCATTGGTTTTGAAAATACTGCCCACGATGTAACATTTGAAGTAAAGGGAAGGGTGAATAAGGCCGAAGTAGACGACTTAAACCGCGATGGATTTCCAGACCTGCTGGTGTATGTAAGTATTCTGAGTGATAAGTCTAAATTGAATATTATAGGGGTAAGTTCGGATAACAATCAGGGCTTTCGGCCCATTTATTTCCCCGATATTTTAGACGATCCCA
>CAIUKP010000085.1 GCA_903899675.1 uncultured Bacteroidota bacterium
GGAATCAACTTATAGGGCAACATTTTAAACGTATTCCATTTAATCAGCCCAACAGGGTATTAGCTTTTTGTGCACATCAACAGCAAGCAGAACCTGATCCAGTAAGATTAACAGAATATCTTCAACAACAATATCCGAAAATACAAATTGCTTATCCATTTATGCAATCAACACCCGGATGGATGGAAGCTGTTTTGCCTGAAACAGGACCGCCTTTTCAACTAAACAAATGGGGAATACCTGAGCCAGTTTCTGGAGAAATTTGGCAGCCCGATACCATTGATTTGGTATTGGTTCCTATGCTTATTGCCGACAAAAAAGGCAATAGAGTAGGATATGGAGGCGGATATTATGATCGATTTTTACTTAGAACAAAGCCCGATTTGTTAAAAGTAGGTATTTGCTTCTTCGAGCCAGTTGAATCTATAACAGATACCGCGCAATTTGATGTACCTTTAAGTTGTTGTATCACTCCGCAGGGTTTATATGAATTTTAATACCATCTTCCTTAAGTCATTCAGGGTTTTATTGCTGCCCATTGCTTTGTTGTATGGTTGGGTAATTAAAATCCGGAATATTTTTTATGATAAAAATTGGTTCGCCTCATCGCAGTTTCATTTTCCAGTAATTGCAATTGGTAATTTGGCAGTAGGAGGTACCGGAAAATCTCCTATGATTGAATATTTATTGGGGGTTTTACATCCTGCATTTAGAATTGCCACCCTAAGTAGAGGATATAAAAGAAAAACCAAGGGGTATGTATTAGCAAAATCAACTACCACGGCATTGGAAATAGGAGATGAGCCCATGCAGTTTCATCTGAAATTTCCCGAAATACCTGTGGCTGTTTGTGAAGAACGATTGGTGGGGATTCCTTATTTATTGCAGGATGTTCCCGATTTACAAGCAATTCTGTTGGATGATGCTTTTCAGCACCGGGATGTGGTTCCGGGGTTAAATATTTTACTCACCGAATACGTAAACCTATACGCGCAAGATTATTTTTTACCAACCGGAGATTTACGTGATGAAAGAAAATCAGCCAACCGTGCCCAAATAATTGTAGTTACCAAATGTCCTGAATCACTGAGTGCAGAAGACAAGCACCAGGTAATTCGACAATTACATTTGTTGCCACATCAGCGGATATTTTTTACGGCTATTGCCTATGGCACCCCCTATCATATTTTCAATACCGCCGACGAGTGGCATCTTACCCAACGTGATGAAGTTTTGCTGGTTTGTGGAATTGCCAATCCAGCCCCACTCAAAGCGTATCTATTGGATAAAGTTCATGCGTATTCACAATTGGATTATGCAGATCACCATATTTTTTCAATCGATGACTTAAATGATATTCAAGATCAATTTGATGCGATACCCGGTCGCGATAAACTAATACTTACCACGGAAAAAGATGCAGTACGATTGCTTAAATTTCAACAACAACTAAATAAAGTTCCTTTATACGTTTTACCTATTCAACATTATTTTTTATTTGGAGAGGGCATATTCTTTAATCAATTGGTCACTGATTTTGTAAAGGGGTTTCAAACCAAACAAATACATGAAGAAACAAAAGAACAAAAATAAACATACCACAAAAAGTGCAGGAAATCTGCTTCAAAAAGGCCGATTAGAAATCACTCGTTCGGGAATGGGGTATGTAATTGTAGAAAATGAGGCGGGTGATGTTATGGTTAAGCCCGGCGATTTTAATACCGCATTAAATGGAGATCTGGTTCGGGTAAAAACAACCAAAGAGAATCCCAGAACCGGCAAAAAGGAAGGAAAAATTTCAGAAGTAATTACCCGAAAGCAAACCGAGTTCACAGGTTATTTACAATTATCTACTAATTATGCCTTTTTTGTACCGGATTCTGATAGGCCCATGCCAGATTTATTTATTCCCCTCACTGATACAATGGGTGCAAAGCATAAAGAAAGAGTAATTGCTCGACTGGTAAAGTGGGAGAAGGATGATAAAAAACCTGTGGGAATGGTGGTTGGTATTCTTCGCCCAGAAGACCAGAATGATGCAGCCATGAAGGAACTGCTCGCCCAAGGCGGATTTCCACTTACATTTCCGGATGAAGTGTTGGAAGAAGCAGCCCGTTTGCCAGAAACAATTGATTCGGATGAAATTGCCAAAAGAAGAGATTGCCGTGAATTACTAACGGTTACCATCGACCCAGCCGACGCAAAAGATTTTGATGATGCATTATCAATCCGAACCCTTGAGAAAGGATTATATGAAGTAGGCGTTCATATCGCAGATGTGAGTCATTACGTACACCCCGACACCGCATTGGATGAAGAAGCCTATAAGCGAGCTACTTCAGTTTACTTACCCGATCGGGTAAATCCGATGTTACCAGAAACCATTTCAAATGAACTCTGTTCCCTCCGACCTAAAGAAGATAAATTAACTTTTTCAGCCATTTTTCAAATCAACGCAAAAGCGGAAGTGAAACAGTATTGGTTAGGAAAAACCATCATCCACTCTAATCATCGTTTTGCCTATGAAGAAGTGCAGGAAATTATTGAAACTGAAAAGGGGTTACACGCAGAAGAAATTTTAGTGTTACATCAGCTTTCACAAAAACTTAGAAAAAAGCGTTTTGCAAAAGGTGCCATTCGATTTTCTTCTCAGGAAGTTCGATTTACTTTAGACGAAAAAGGAAAGCCCATTGGAATAGTGGTTAAAGAAAGCAAAGAGTCGCATCAGCTTATTGAAGAATGGATGCTGCTTGCCAATAAAACGGTAGCAGAAAATGTATCAAAAATAAAAGTGAATAAAAAATCCTTGCCATTTCCTTACCGGGTGCACGATCAGCCTGATAAAGAAAAGCTCGCACCCTTTATTGTATTTGCCAAGAAGCATGGATATCAATTTGATGTAACATCACCTGAAGCAATTGCCCGAAGTTTTAATCAGATGTTAGATGATGTAGTAGGCAGGCCAGAGCAACATGTGCTGGAACAACTGGGCATCCGAACCATGGCTAAAGCAATTTACACTTCTGAAAATATCGGGCATTATGGGTTGGCTTTCGAAAATTATTGCCACTTTACCTCGCCAATACGTCGTTATCCGGATGTTTTGGTTCATAGAATTTTAGAAAAAGTACTAGCGGGCAATTATGCGGCGGATAAAAAAATGGAAGAAAAGTGTAAGCACTGCAGTGAGCGGGAAAGAGCCGCTATGGAATGTGAGCGCGCCGGCAACAAATACAAACAGGTAGAATTTATGCAACAGCATTTGGGAGCAGTATTGGAGGGTATAGTAAGTGGCGTTGCTTCCTTTGGGTTTTGGGTTGAAACGGTTGAACATAAATGTGAAGGGTTGGTGAATATTGTAGGACTCACCGACTACGACGATTTTAGACTGGTAGAAGGGGATTACAGTTTAGTGGGTAGGCGCAGTGGCAGAACTTTTCGGATGGGAGATAAGGTAATGATTCGGGTGGTTTCTGCCAATCTAGAAAAAAGACAAATGGATTACGAATGGGTGATGCAGGCGGAAGTAAACAAAGATGAAAAAAAGTCGCGCCATTAGTCGAATTGTTCCCAATGTTCCGAAAAACGGATGCCTTCTGCTTCCAGGGCTTCTAATACTGGCTGATATATAGAGGGATGGGTGGGTATTTGTAAACCACGCACTTGGATAATGCCATCCAATAACAAAACAGCCGCAATGCCCAATGGTAACCCTACCGTTTTTGCCATGGCAGTATTTGCCGCATCGTCTCCTTCTACCATCAGTTGGGCTGTAACAGCATATTTTTTTCCATCTCGAGTATAGTTGATCTCGTGCAACATCACAATCATATCCCGGTCGCTTGGGGCAAGCGCCCATTTTTGTTCCAAAATCCATTGTAAAATATCCGCAGAACTGCCTTGCTTTCTCAGAATCGGTTGAACATCATTCCAGCCAATCTGTGCTAACAGTGGTAAGAGGTGATCAGGTAAGTCTGTTTCACGCAGGCCGCTTGCTAGCAGGTGCTTTTGAAAATAGTCACCCACACCCATACCCTCGGTATCCATCCAATTATTTTCTTCTGTACAACCCAGTTTTAATAGCAAATTCCAGCCTTCGCAAAAGGCAGGATAACGTAATGTGGTTCTGATAAAGTTATCAGCAGTTTCCAAACCATATAGAGGGATATAGGCCAGCGAATCTCTGTTTGGATAAGTTGCCAATTCACCTAATCCCTGAATGGTTACCGGGTGATGAAACTGAAATAGTTCTGAATAAGCAACCCTACAAGTTTGTTTAGCTTGCTTAAACACGGCACCTGCTTTACCCGCCAACACTACATTTCGGGGATTCCAAGAAAATTTATAATGCCAGGGATTGTTATCACAGGCAGGAGCTACCAATCCACCGCAATGAGACGCAAATCCCGAAATTATGCCCTGTTCTTTATGAATCTGATCAATCAATTGCATGGCACTCATATGATCTATTCCTGGATCCAGCCCCATTTCCATCAGAAACAACAAATTGGCATCTGTTATAGCTGCTGATAATTTTTGCAAACCGAGATCTGTGTAAGAGGCGGATAAAAAATGTTTCCCTAAAAGCAAACAATCCTCACCCACCACCGTTTGTAAGGATGGGGGGAGCAGAGAGATAACCACACTGGCATTCCCAATCAGTTCTCTACGGGCGGCTGTATCTTCTATGTTCAACGATCTGGGGGTGAGGGCAGGGTATGGGAGCAATTTCTGTTCCACAATGGCCAGGTCAATATCCGCAACGGTTCCACGCCAGTTTCGGGTGCTGCAGATACCCTGTAAAAATCGAATTAGGGTGGAGGATGATTTGCCTGCCCCCAAAAGTAACAGGTGTGGTTGAGCCATTTTACAAAGAATTTGCTTGTGAATTGGCATAAAGGTACAAAACCGAGGGGGTAGAAGGGAAATTTGACAAGAATTTTCAAAATACCTGCCAAAAAACGATGTAAAATCTGCCCCGATAATTTATAAAAAAATGTGGTTGATTTGTGGATAAAACAAGGTTAATTTTTGCTTGTTTTTTGGGTCAGTCGCCCCAAAAAAAAGTATCTTCGCAGACCCCTGAAAATCGGCAAATAAAACATCCGGAAATTGTAAGCAGGGGAACCCAAAAATAGCATGGCAGAAGAAAATTTTACACCCGAAGTCACGCACGATAACGACCGTATTATTAAGGTAAATATCGAAGAGCAGATGAAGACTGCCTACATCGATTATTCGATGTCGGTAATTGTTGGTAGGGCATTGCCCGACGCGAGAGATGGATTTAAACCCATTCACCGAAGGGTATTATTTGCCATGAATGAAATAGGCAACAACAGCAATAAGGCGTATAAAAAATCCGCTGCAATAGTTGGAGAGGTGATGGGTAAGTATCACCCTCATGGAGATGCCTCCATTTATGATACGGTAGTACGGATGGCGCAGGATTGGACGCTCCGTTATACCATGGTGGATGGACAGGGGAATTTCGGAAATCAGGATGGTGACCCACCGGCAGCTATGCGTTATACAGAGGCTCGTTTGGAGAAAGTGGCAGAAGCCATGTTGGAAGATATTGACAAGGATACGGTAGATTTTCAATTTAATTTTGATGATTCCCGGCAGGAGCCAACTGTTTTACCCACTCGGATTCCACAGTTATTGGTAAATGGATCTTCAGGCATTGCCGTGGGGATGGCCACAAATATGATGCCGCATAATTTGCGTGAAACGGTGGATGCCTGTATTGCATTTATTCAAAATAGGGACATAACTATTGATGAGTTAATGCAGATTATCAAAGCACCTGATTTTCCTACTGGCGGCATAATTTTTGGCATGGAGGGCATCAAAGAGGGGTTCCGTACCGGAAGAGGAAGGGTGGTAGTGCGCGGAAGATGCCATGTAGATACCAAACAAAGCGGCAGAGAGCAGATTGTAATTACTGAAGTTCCTTATCAAGTAAATCGTGATGTGCTCACCAATCGGATTGGCCAATTGGTGAACGATAAAATAATTGAGGGGATTGCCCATGTGAATAATGAAAGTAACATGCGCGAGGGTACCCGGATTGTGTTGGATCTGAAGCGAGACGGAGTAGCCCAGGTTATCATCAATCAGTTGTACAAGTTTACCGAGTTACAAACCAGCTACGGTATCAACAATGTTGCCATCAGTAAGGGTAGACCCGTTCAGATGAACCTGAAGATGTTGATTACGGAGTTTATCGATTTCCGGATGGAGGTTGTGATTAGAAGAGCCCGTTTCGAGCTAAAAAAAGCAGAAGAAAGAGCCCATATTCTGGCTGGATACCTGAAAGCGCTGGATCATTTGGATGAAGTAATTGCGATAATCCGGGCTAGCAGAACCCCCGATGAAGCCAAAACCTCGCTGATTGCAAAGAGTAGGGAAGGAAACTGGGTACTCAATCCCACCTTATTGGGGGATGTTCCTACGGACATTTACACCGAAGAACCCGGATTTTCTGAAGCACAAACCAAAGCCATACTGGAACTGCGTTTACAGCGACTTACGGGAATGGAGCAGGATAAAATTGTGGAGGAGATTACCGAATTAATTAAAACCATCCAATACTTACGCGAGTTATTGCAAAATGAAGGATCCCGCTATGCCTTAATTACGCAGGAATTATTAGAAATCCGCGAAAAATTTGGCGATGATCGTAAGTCAGAAATTCAATACCTAGCCGATGAAATGCGCATTGAAGATCTGATTGAAAATGAAGATGTGGTGATTACCATTTCTCATCTGGGTTATATCAAGCGTACTTCCGCTACCGAATATCGTCAGCAACGGCGGGGTGGTAGGGGAGCAGTTGGTTCTAAAACCCGGGATGAAGATTATGTGGAGCATTTGTTTGTTGCATCTACGCATGGTACCATGATGTTTTTTACCGAGAAAGGTCGATGCTTTTGGCTGCGGGTATACGAAATACCAGAAGGCGAAAAACAGGGAAAGGGTAGGGCGATACAAAATTTGATACAACTGCCTGGTGATGATAAAGTGAAGGCAATCATCGACGTGAATAAGCTGGATGATAAAGACTATGTTCAGCAACATTTTATTGTATTGTGCACTAAAAAAGGCATAATCAAAAAAACATCACTGGAAGATTTCAGCAGACCCCGTGCTAATGGCGTGAATGCGATAACAATAGTTGAAGGAGATGAATTGATGATGGCTAAGTTAACGGATGGTAACCAGGAAATTATGTTGGCAGTTAAAAGTGGACGAGCTATACGTTTCCCTGAAAATAAAGTGCGGCCCACAGGAAGAGGAGCCATTGGGGTTGGAGGTATTGAAGTGGAAGATGAAAAAGATGAAGTGGTAGGAATGATCTGCATCCATAAAGATGATCCCAGTAGAACCGTATTGGTGGTTAGTGAACAAGGCTTTGGCAAAAGAA
>CAIUKP010000086.1 GCA_903899675.1 uncultured Bacteroidota bacterium
GCTCTCCACTTAACATGTTCTTATTACGATACAACTTTCCAAATTCTCGAAATTTTAGAAGTAGCGCCCACACTTTTTTTGAATACGAAAATTACAATGAAAGTTTTGTCAATTGCCTCCAGTTCATGCATTCTTTACCATCGCTTCTTTTTTGATGCTCTTCTCCGCCATATAAAAGGTATGATTTTTTCTCTCCGCTCAGTGCTAGCCAAAAATGTAGGTTTTTAAAAAAATCATTGGAAATCGTTTTTCCAGATTTGATTTCTACAGGTATGCGTGTATTGCCATTTTCAATAATCACATCAATTTCATGCCCGGATTTATCTCTCCAGTAGTATAAATTGATATCCATTCCTGCATTCGTTCTTTGTTTTATCATTTCAGTTACCACCATGGTTTCAAAAATGGCTCCTCTTTGTGGATGCGTTGATAATTGATTGGTGTCGCTTATTCTGAGAAGATAACAAACTAACGCGCAATCATAAAAATATAGTTTAGGTCTTTTAATAATCGTTTTATTGAAATTTTTATGATGTGGTTTTAAAAGATAAATAATGAAGCTACTTTCTAAAATGCTAATCCATGATTGCACTGTCTTCATATCTACTCCTGTTTCAACGGCTAGTGCACTATTGTTTAATTCCTGTCCTGTTCTTCCTGCTAGTAATCGGATAAATCTTTCAAAGACAATTAAATCAGTTATGCTTTTGATTTGTCTTACATCTTTTTCAATGTAGTTTCTTACATAATTCGGACACCAATCTGATGGAGGAATATCCTGGTCGTATACGGGTGGGTAAAATCCTTTGATCATCAGTTCATTGTCATCTTTTGGTAACTGTTCGGCATTTCCAAGTTCTTCAATTGAAAAGGGAAGTAGATTCAATGTGCCGATTCTACCAGCTAATGTTTGCGAAATTGATTCCTGCAATAAAAAGTTATTAGAACCCGTGAGTATAAAAAGTCCTTTTTTAGGCGTGTTATCAAGTATTTCCTGTAAATAAGAAAATAAATCAGGCGCTCGTTGAATTTCATCTAAAATAGCGCCCTTGGGATAGGAAGATAAAAATCCTCGGGGATCTTCCAAGGCAAAATTACGCGTATCCGGATTTTCCAGACTTACATAGGGTTTATCCTTGAATACTTCTTTAACAAGGGTAGTTTTCCCTGTCTGTCTGGCTCCTGTTACTGCTACCGACTTAAATTTTTTGGCAAGATCAATCAGTTTTTTGGTGGCAATTCTTTGAATCATGCAACAAAAATATGGATAAATTCGGAATCCAATTCCGAAAAAAGACAATTTTTTAACTCAAAACGCATAAATAGGGGCAGCTACTTTGCTAGTTCAACTACCGCTCTAGTTTAAAATTGGGTTCCTTGGCTGGTCTCTCTTTTCTATTCGCCACTTCCCAGCCGGTTAAATACATCCAATTCGTCATCTTTTTTAACTTGGGATAATTAATATTTTGGGCATTATCCTTCGGTGTATGATAATCGGGATGCAATAAAGAGGTATACATCAAAGCCGGAATACCCAATCGGGCATAGGGGAGATGGTCGCTTCTAAAATACCAGCCCTCTACATGGGTTACTTTATCGTAAGTAGTATCCAACATAAAATTGGGTCCCTTACGATTAGCTTCTAGTGCGATATTCACTAGGTCACTAGAATTTTTATGAGGTGCCTGGGCGCCTAATATAGCTGCACTATCGATATGATTTCTGCCAATCATATCGCCATTTAAAACGGTTACTACGTTGTCTAGATTTACGGTAGGATGTGCCGTATAATATCTTGAGCCTAGAAGTCCCCGCTCTTCAGCACCATGGATTACAAACAAGATGGATCGTTTAGAGGGATGCACTTTAAAGGCCCTCGCAATGGCAAACATCGCCACATCCACACTGGCATTGTCATCGGCACCATAATAGATAGAATCCCCCTCCTGTAAATTTCGGATCCCATGGGCATCTTGGTGACCGCTATATAGAACATACTCATTTTTTAAAGTTGGGTCGGTGCCTTCAATTTTACCGATGATGTTTACGGAGGGATAGGCATAATGTTGAATATTCAGTTTCATCGATACGCTGGCATTATTGGCAATCATCTGTTTATCAGCGGCATGAACCCAAATTACCGGCACTTTAAATTGAATTTTTTCATTAGGCCCTCCTTCTATATCATACGTGCCTCTTTGAAAATTCGCATTGGCATCCTCTAAACTTTTCTCACCTACCTCATCCGCAACAATAAAAATGGCAGCTGCTCCTTTGCGAATTAAAGGCATAGCATATTTAGTCATGATACTTCTAGAATACCGCCAAGTAGGTAAGGAAACATCTAAATTAATTCCCTTACTATTGGCTTGAAATGCTACTATTTTGCCTTTTACGTCTATTTTACTCGTATCGATATCAACTGCATTCCCAGCATATAAAATGATACCACTTCCTTCATAATTCGCCATTTGCTGCACACTTACCTCTTTCCATATTTTCATTTCCTTCCCATTGATTTGGATGGTAGATTTTTCATCCAACACATTTCTCATCAAATTAAAAAACTGAAAATAAGTGCCATCATCTCCGAGAGGGAGTAGGCCTATTTTTTTATAAACCTCACCGATATAGGTAGAAGCTTTTAATTCATCTAAAGTGCCAGCAGACCGACCTTTAAAATGTGCATCGGCTAAGGCATATAAATCATTTTTTAAATCAATTGATTTTATGGAGGATAATCCTGCAGGTACATTGCTTTTTTGTGCTTGTACAGCAGCTAATAGGGTTACTAATGAGAGTACTAAAAATATTGTCTTCTTCATTTTAGAAATTTGAAATAAAGATACAATAATCAATACTAAACGAAATACAAGCATAATTGCAACAATGGGAAAATTATAGCATAGAATTGCCAATTAAGAATCATACTTAAAAATCAATCTCAATTTTCCAATCAATGTTTTATCTCAAACCGATCTACTTCCTTGCCAGTGGCCGATAGCTGACGAATCACTAATTTTTTACCAGTAATTTCTCCGGTTGTAAATGTGTGAAATTGTGAAATAAATTTCGAGGTAAATCCTTGCCAGGAATCTGGCTTTTCTTGCTGTTCGGGATTGTAGAGGTCTTGTCCACCCGCTCCAGTAACAATATAAATAACTCCTTTTGGGGAAGTGTTTTTTTCTCCGTCAAAAATTTTGTCTAAGTTCCAGGCACCATTTACTACTTTGCCCCGTAATGTTTTGCCATCTCTGCCACCAATCAACTGAATGCCTTTACTTTCAGGATGAAAAGTTAATGGATAGCTGCGCTGATAATTATGAACATGCCCGGTAAAAACTACGTCTACCTTACCAGCTTCAAATAAAGGGGCTAATAGGCGGGTTTGCTGTTGCTCAAAATGTTCTATAGATGAGTTAAATCCTGGATGATGAAATAAAACAAATCTCCATTCCGAAGCCTGCGCTTTATTCAAATCTTCTTTTATCCAATCCAAAAGGGTTTTGTCGGTAAAGTCCACATAATTATCAGCATCCAGTATAAGCCAATGCGCATTGCCGTACTCAAAAGAAAATTGCGTCATCCTGGGATAGGATTCACCTGCAGCCGATAAAAATGCTTTTTTATTTTCTTCAGTCCCTATGAGGTTGGGTAATACACTTGTTCCCTCTTGAAAAATCGGTCCATTAAGCGGTTGTTTCCAATAATAATAATAGGCAAGTGCATCAGGATAACGATTCAAATCACGCGTGTCGGCATCATGATTTCCTACAGCCCCAACAAAAGGAATTTTACTCATAATCGGAAATCCGGCAGTATCCACTTTGGTAGTATTATAAATCGGCCAGAATCTCTTTTGGTATTCGCGAATAAGTCCATTATCATAAACGATATCGCCCGGAACAAATGCAATGTCTGCATCCGCCTCATATACGCCTTTAGCAATTTCCACACTCTCCTTTGTGCCAGCACCTATATCTCCAAATACCACAAATTTCTGCGGCTGGTTGACTAGCTTGGGGGTATGTATTAATGAGCTAAATACTACTTCACCATTTTTCAATACCCGATAATTTCCTGTTTCTCCTGGCTTCAAGTTTGTTAATAGGCAAGTATAAATTCTATGTGGAACTGTTTGTGCAATTTGAATATTAGTAAAGGAAGGACTGGTTTGTGGTATCCAATTTATTGTGCCGGCTGATTGATATTCAACTACCCAATTTTGATCTTGGATATCCGTTTGCCATAATAGGGTTATGGAAGTGGGTGTTGGATGATGACCAATTTGTAAATAGGGACTTACTAAAAAATGCTGGGCAGATAAATCTAATCCAACCAATATAAGCGATAGGCAGATATATAGTTTTCTCATATAGGGGCAATTACAAATTACAGATAGTTGTTGAAAATGATTTGTGTACGGGTTAAAAAAAAGCCGGTTTTACCGGCTTTTTTTCTGTTGAACATTAATCTTTTTTTTCTTCTTCTTTACCATCAAACATATTGGTAACCTTATTCCACAAATTACCAGCTACGTCTTTTAATTCTTCCAGTTTTTCTTCAGCCTGTTCCTTAAATTCTCCCAATTTTTCTTCGGCTTGCTCTTTGAATTCTTCGAATTTTTCTTCTGCC